>JBGSRO010000222.1:0-6801 GCA_041737535.1 Pirellulales bacterium
AAAGTGCGGTGCCTGTCCCACTTTTTCACAACATTGTCCGCGAGTGCAAAGTGAATAAATGGGACAGGCACTACGGATGATGTCACTTGGCGGGCCAAAGCCAATGCGCCGTAGAGCCAGTCCCATTTATTCACAGCCTCTACGTCTCGTCGGAGTCGCAACTCAGTTGGTTGACCAATGTGCAAACTTTCGATGACGCCACTTAGGGATGGCTGGCCAACAACTTCCTTACTTCGATTGCGATATTTTTCTCAAACAACCGGGTGTCATTTGAAAATCGGGCAGCTAAGGAAAAACCGCCACGACGCGGCGAGCGCCACGAGCACAGCGAAAAGCTCACCAAAGGATCCTGCTTATTGACACCCTTGCGTCAGAAATTCAACGTTACCAATGCTGTTTTCAATGGCAAGACAGCCATTTATTGAGTTTTCGAGGCAAGTACGCGCGCAAGGATCAATCGACTTGGCAGTTCACTGCTGACGCTGATCGAGAGCGGTCGCGCCAATTCCGCCGTGTACTTGGCGCTCGTTGCGTCGTGGCGGTTAATTAGACAACGACCGGCAAGAAATGTCGGGGCAGCTTGCGAAAACGGGAAGTTAATTCGCGGGCGATCCTTAGTCGCTCGCGGCGGCTGAAACGGGCTCCAAGAACCACCGCGATAGCTCGGCGGTAACGAGCTCGTGTCCCTGGCGATTGGGATGGTTCACCTGTGCCATCACGTCAGCAAGCACTCCTCCATTGGCCACGAATTTGTCGAATGCGAGCGTGCTATCAACCAGCGCCACTTGGTGTTCGGTCGCGAGTTGACGGACCTGTTCGGCGTGTTGACGAAGTGGGTCGTTCGGGTCGTCGAGTCGGGCGCGGGTGTCGGGAGTCGGAGTGAACAAAATGACCTTCACACCGACCGCTTTCGCTTGCTCGATCATGGTCGTCCAAGCGGCCTTCGCCCGTTCGAGTCCGATGCGACGGTCGTTGAGCGAGTAGTCGATAGTCACGACGTCGGGACGCTTCGCGAGCACATCGTCGCGGAATCGCTTGGCCCCCTGTTCGGCATCTTCGCCCCCGATGCCGGTGCGAATCACTTGGGCCACGCAAGTCGGAAACCGTTCGTGGATCGCCACTTCGAGCAGGTGGGGGTAAGAATCAAATGGCCGGACCTCGGGCGTGGCAAAGTAGCCTGTCGGCACGCTGTGGCCGTGGCAAACGATAGTGACGCGGCGATTTTCGGGCCACTGTTTTGCTAGCTCGCGAGTGATCTCCGCCAGATAGCGAGTGGTCGTCGGCAGTTCGTCGGCGACCGCCGGCTGAGCCAAGAACGTCAGCATGCCCAACACGAGTCGAAAACCAGAGAAAATGTGTTGACTCATCTTGTATTTGCCTGATGTGATGAGAGATTCGTGTCGCGAGATTCCGTCGCGATAGTGCCGTCCGCTCGGCGATTTCGTCATTATAGCCACCAAAAAATAGCGTGGACGCCAGCGGCGTTTGTTGGCTACACTTCCGTCAATTGAGCCAAAAACCGAGCCACGGTCCCCATTGCCTGCTAGAATTGCCAGCATGAACGAAAAAATTGCCACGCTACTGCTGTCATTATTGTTGCTCGCCGGAATTGCGGACGGTGAAACGCCCGAGTCAGACGTCACTACTAACGACTCGATTGCCGGGTTGGTGGCGAATCTCGATGCTAACCGCTTTGCGACCCGTGAGGCGGCGACCGAAGCGCTGCACGCGATTGGTTCGCTCGCGATCGCCGAGCTCACTGTGGCGAGCCAAGGCGAGTCTTTCGAAGCGGCCGACCGGGCGGTGTGGTTGCTCGACCAATTGACAACCGACGGCGACCGCGCCGTCCAGCGGATGGCGCTCGAAGCACTGCTGGCTGCCGATCGGTTTCCCCATGTCCAAAGCCACGCCAAGTCGCGACTTGAAGAACTTTGCGAGGCCATCTGCCGTGAAGAGTTCGAGCGGCAAGGGGGCTCGCTCGTCATCAAGCACCCTTTCGACACATCGGCTGGCATCGTCACCTCGGCGACGGTTGAGCTTGGTCCCGAGTGGAAAGTTGCGGGCGAAGCGTTTGCGAAACTCGCCGACCTCCGCGATTTGCACACGGTCGAAATCACTGGCGAACAATTCCGTGATTCGTCGCTCGAACATTTAGTCGCCATCAAGTCGCTGCGTCAGCTTCGTGTGACCGGTTCGAGTGTGTCACCCACCATTGTCACGAAGCTCAAAGCGGCCAATCCCGATTTGCACATAACTATCGAAAACGACAGCATGTTGGGTGTCCACTACATGCCCACCGGCGATTTTACGATTACCGATGTCGTCGAAGCTTCTCCCGCCGCCGATGCCGGGCTGCTGCCCGGTGACGTAATCGCCAAATTCGACGGCACGCCCATCGACAGTTTCGATTTGCTCACCGCTCATGTCTCGCAGCACCGACCCGGCACCGAGGTGAACCTCGAAATCCGCCGAGGTGAAGAAACACTGGCGAAGCAAATTCGGCTCGGCGCTCGTGCCAATGTTGCTGACATGCGACGGTAAGTTTCGCTACTGGCGATCTCGAAGTTTCTGCACATCTCGCCAGTCGCGGGTATTCGCCACATCGGCGGACGTGAGCCCGCCGCGACGCGCTTGCAAGATTCCATAACGCAACACGCCGAATCCGGCGGTGCTGTGGGCGTCGCTGTTGATAACGATTGGAATGCCCCGCCTTTTCGCAGCGGCAACGTTCACATCGTCGAGATCGAGCCGCATGGGGTTGGCGTTCAGTTCGAGCAGTGTGCGGTGCTCGGCAGCGGCGTCCATCACGGCATCGAGATCGACCTCGTAGGCTTCGCGTTTGTTGATGAGCCGACCGGTGGGGTGAGCGAGTTGGTCGACGTGAGGGTTTTCGATTGCACCGAGAATCCGTTCGGTAATTTGTTGGCGCGATTGGTTTTGGCCATAGTGAACGCTGGCAATCACCCAATCGGCTTCGGCGAGCACATCGTCGGGCAGATCCATGCCCCCCGCTTCGAGTATGTCGCACTCGATGCCTTTGAGCACGACAAAATCGCTGAGCGTTCGGTTGATGCGATCGATCTGTTGCCACTGCGCACGCAGGCGTTCGCCGTCGAGACCATTGGCCATGCTTACCCGTTTTGAGTGGTCGGTGATCGCGATGTATCGCAAGCCGCGTGAACGCGCGGCCGCGATCATTTCGCCCATGGTGTGCTTACCGTCGCTGGCGGTGGTGTGCATGTGCAAGTCGCCAACTAGGTCTTGAAGTTCGATTAGCTTCGGCAACGCGCCAGCCTCGGCCCAGCGATACTCGCTGCGATTCTCCCGTAGTTCGGGCGGGAAACATGGCAGCTCGAATGCCTTGTAGACTCCCTGTTCGTTTTCGCCGGCCACGTAGGTTTCAACGTCTCCTGCAATTCGAAAGACGCCCCACTCGTTGACCTTCATCCCACGATCTTTGGCGATGCCGCGCAGCGCCACGTTGTGTTCTTTCGAGCCGGTGAAGTACTGCAGCGCAGCGCCGAACGACTCGGTCGGCACAACACGCAAGTCGACTTGCGGCCCGCGTGCCAATCGAACCGACATCTTGGTGTCTCCGCGAGCGATCGTCTCTTCGATGCGCTCATACTTTGCAAAGTGATCCATCACGGCATCGGCATCCACTGAGTCCACGAGCAGGTCGACGTCGCCCACCGTCTCTTTACCGCGCCGATAGCTGCCGGCCGGTTCGATTCGTGCGACAGCTTCGCAGTCGCGCATGTGTTCGAGCAGCGACTGCACAATCTCGTCGGCTTCGTTCCAGCGCATCCGCTTATCGGCCGAGGCGGCGATTGCGATGCCGGCGAGCAGCGTCTGTTCGGTCTTTGCGCCGAAGCCCTTGAGTTGACGAAGTTGTTCGTTCTTGCACGCCTCGCTCAATTTCTCCAGCGAATCGATGCCGAGTTCTTTAAACAACAGAGCCGCCTTCTTCGGCCCCAGCCCCGGCACGCGCAGCAGTTTGAGCACACTCTCGGGCACCTGCGATTGCAGCTCGACCAGTTGGGGCGACTCGCCTGTCTCGACCAGCGACTTAATTTTTTTTGCCAAGTCGTCGCCGATGCCGTCGATGGTCGTGAGATTGTCGCCCCGCTCGACCCACGCGGCGAGCGACTCGGCAAAGTCGGCAATCTTCCGCGAGCCACTGCGATAGGCCCGCACGCGGAACGGGTTGGCCCCTTGAAATTCAAGCAGGTCGGCGATCGTCTCAAACGTCGCGGCAATTTGGCGATTATCCATGTGGGGCTCCAGAGCTAATCGATTAGCTGAACGTTGTTGCCAACCGCGATCGTTCGGTTTGGCCCGCTCCGCTCTGCGTCGAGATTGGTGTTGATTGCGACGCGATAGAAGTGGTCGAACCGCCCGGCCGGCGACCAATCGGGGAGTTCCTGCGCGCGAAGCTTGGCGACTTTTTTGGTGAACTCGCGTGTCGGCTCGCCCGTGCGGCTATCGAGCGACGGTACGACACACCGCTGACACACTTTCTCGCCACGCATGATGACGTCGCCAATGGCGAATCGTCTCGCCACGGCTTCGCCGACGAGGCGGTCTTCCCAGAATGGCTCATCCGCTTCAATAAGCAGATTGCCACGCATCCGACGGAAATGCTCGCTGATATCGATCGCCGGAAACCAGTTGTGCAGACGCTCAAGCGTAGCTGTTGACACGAGCGTTGGTCCCGAGGCTTCGAGATCGTCGGGAAAGCCAACAGTGCGATTTTCTTCGAGCCAAACGCGGCGGCCGAGAAAATTACTGATCCAATCGGTTATTGACGATTCTCCAGCTACCAGATCGAACTCGGCGGGCGTTCTGTCGGGCGCTGTGAGCGTAACGCGACTCACTGCGTCGGTGAACAGACAGCGTACCTGCGTCAAATCGCGAGTATTGCGTACCGAGACCGTTTTGCCCAACTCGTCGACCAAGCGGAACCGCCGGTCGCCGGCAATCGCTCCGCTGTCGAGCAGCGATGCGGCCGAAACCTCATGGCAATCGAGCGACTTGATCGGATAGATCACAATGCGAGCGAGCCGGTTCATGCGTTGAGTCGTTTCATGCACTGAGCCACTCGACGAGTTGTCGACAGTCTTCGAGCGTTTCGACCGCTAGGTCGGGCTCGGCGGCGCGAAGCTCGTCGATCGGCGTGAACCCCGTCGGCACGGCGACGGCATAGGCCCCAATCGCCCGCGCGCAGTGAATATCGTGAACTGTGTCGCCAATGACGGCGATGCGGCTCGCGTCGTCGGCAGTGGTGCCGTGATGATGCTCGGCAGCGGCGAGTGCCGCGCGGGCGATATCACTCCGCTCGTGGTGATGGTCGCCGTAACCGCCGTAGGCGAACTCTTCCCACAGCTTGTAGTGCGAGAGCTTCGCGGCGGCTCCGTCGGCGATGTTGCCGGTCAGCAGTCCGACGCCGATGTGCCCGGTACTCTTGAGTTCGGCGATCAGCGCGCCAACGCCCGGCAGCACCCGGCCAACGCACTGCGGTAATTGCACTTTGAGTTCGCGTAAATAAGTCTCACGAAAATGCTGCCACGTTTCGTCGCTGGCTGCGACGCCATGCACGCGAAAAAGGTCGCCGGCAATCGCGCGGTCGCTCCGCCCAGCGAAAGAAATGTCGCCAGCGAGCTCGTCGACGCCAAACAGCTCACGGAACGTGGTGGCAAACGCCTTTTGCCCGGCGCCGCCGGTGGCGACGAGCGTGCCGTCGATGTCGAAAAAGCAAACTCTCATGCCGGGAATATAGTATCGTGGGCCGATTGTCGCCACCGTCGCAATCGAGCCACCGTCGCCAAGACGGTGGACGCTCAGCTCTCCCGGTGTCGACTGTCGGGCGACGTTGGCGACATCAAGCGCGTAGTCGCGACATGCCTCGTTTCGCTCGTCGCTCATTGACCAACGCGAGTGCCACCGGCGTCTGGGCGAGAAACTTCACGACCTGCGACTTCGACACGCCAAGCCAATCGGCAGCCGCCGAAATTTCCCAGTCGTTCGTCGCCAGCCGGTCGAGTAGCTCGGCGAGCATGGCCGGCAGATCGACGTGACTGTCGGCGACCTGAATCTTGCCTCGTTGCAAATGCGATTGCCACGCCGGGCCAGGAGTAACTTCAGCCACGTTGCGGACCGCCAACGCCAACTTGACTCGCAATCGCCACAAAGCCACAGCCCGATTGTCGGCTTGGCTCCGCCGTTCGTTGGCCTCGGCCGCGATGCCCGTCGGCGTGTGTTCGACGATCGCGGCCGACTCGACTTTGTTGCGATGTTGTCCCCCCGGCCCCGACCGTCGCGCGAACCGCCACTTGCACTCCTTTTCTAACTCGTCGATGGAGAAGCAACTTGGGTGCATTCGCCGATTCTACTCGCTCGGTGCTCGATCCGATTGAGAAAAAATATGGGTCGACATGGCCGATTTTTGCGATAGAGTTCGGACACCCAGACAATGCGACATTGCCAGACCAAGCGTTAGCCCGGTTCGCCGTTGCTTTTGTGCTGGCTTTTGTTCTTCTCTGTTATTCGGCTCTGCTAAGACGACAACGCAGCGTGGTATCGCTGCCAAGGAACGAATCAAGAATAATTTGGGCGTTTCCTCGACATCGGTAAGAAAAGAATGAACCACAGAGATCGCTGAGAACGCAGAGAGAGGAACACTAATCCCCGCTAATCCGCGCTTACGTCGCCCACTGGGTTGAAACGACGACTGGTTGCCAGAATCGACTTAGGAAGGAACGCAAAATAACTTCCTCATTGTGACGGTGAGCGAATAAATGG
>JBGSRO010000089.1:0-16677 GCA_041737535.1 Pirellulales bacterium
ACACTGCATGTAGGCGAGGTCGACCGAGAAGCCGAGAAAGATCACCAGCACTGGCAGCAGAATTGCAATCAGCGGCAGCATCGCGCCGCGTCGATCGGTCTTGTTCGTGTTGTATGCCATTCGTTGTACTGGGTGAAAAGAGGTGATTGTCGCTGCGTCGTCGTGGTTGTTGATTAGCGAATGACGAACAACACCTACCGGGGACAGACCAGCTCGATTGAAACGGTTGGTAATGTGGCAAAAAATCCGCTGAGCATCAGGTTGCTCGAAACATTGGCTGTGACAACCACCGTGATCGGTGTTCCGGCGGCCGTTTCGGCCAGGTTCACGCCATTCGGGCGAATCGTCACCGTGTAGTCGGTCACATTTCGCAGGTCGAGTACTTGTTCGACCCGAGTTTGCACCTTGGCTGTCGTCGAGTCGGGGCGGACGAGCTCAAGCGTGCCTTCATAAGCGGCCGCCGTGACGGCGTGCTTCAAAAAAATCAAGTCACACGCCTGAATCGAGCCAAACACCAGCACGGCAAGCATCGGCAAGCACACGGCCAGCTCGACTGTTGCGGTACCACGATGGTTCGAGTCGCTGTGGCGGTTGCTGCGCTGGCGGCGAAGTCTAAACACCGATCACCTCCTCCGCCGGCAATTCGGCATCGGCCAGTTCGGCACGTAGCGATCGCGGCTTCGATTCGCCTCCGTCGTGTCGGGCAGCAACCCGATTGAAGGCGGTGGCGAGGTCTTGCCAGTAGTCACCATCGCGGAATTTCAGCGGCGCGACTGGTTTGCCATCAGCGAGGTCGTTCAGACAACGTCGGAGTCGCAGGATGGGACCCGCAAAGCGGTGGGTGAAGCGAATCAATCCGAGCACCGCGATCGGCAGCACTAGCGTCGTGGATAGGAGCATCGGCCACACGAATTGCAACTGTCGCGACCATTGCTGATCGAGCGGTGCCAGGGGATTCGAGAACCAGCCAATCAGCATCGCCACCACGATCGAAACGCCGACAGCGCCAAACCAATAACCGACCAGCCGCGCGACGATACCGCCTTGCACGGCGGAGTCGACAAACTTTCGTTTGCGAACGGTCGACATTGTCTTAAGCCTCAATCGCTAGATGGTTCGTTTCGGGAAGCGTAGCTCGCCCGCAGCTGCGAGGTCGGTAGCGTGGGGCCAAGGAAGCGGCCAGAGACGATCCGCCAGAGAGCGATTGTGCCGATTATTCCGATACGGCCCCATCTTCGCGATCGAGTGTCGACTGGGCCGAAAGCACGACGCCCGTGAAGAACTTCGACGCCGCCCAGCTATTGTCGGCATAACTCGACTCGACGGTGACGGTCACTTCGGGTGCGTTCGACGAGAAGTCGGCGGGCAAGACGGTGATCGTCTCGTTGCGAATGCCCGTCGCCCGGAGTACCGATTCGGCCCGCGCACGGACCTGAGCCGCGGTCGCGCCCGGCACGATTCCGGCACGAGCCCCTTCGTAGGCCGCCTGGTCGAGCGAATGCCGCACAGCATGAAATCGCGCGAACTCAACGAGCCCAAAAAACAGCAAGAAGACGATGCTCGCCGTGAGTGCAAATTCAACGGTCGTCGCACCGCGTCGATCCGTTCGAGATTTGGTGAGGCGGTTTAACATAAGAGAGGGGCCATTTGGCGGTGTCCGTCATTCCCGCGCCAGCGGGAATCTCGACGCAGCGTTTTCTCACTGCAGTCCCGTCTGTGCGGGAATGACATGTTCTCGTTTTCTCGATTGCAATCGAGACACCAAGACTCTCCGTCACGATTCACCTAGAACGTGAGCGTGGCGGGAAGTTCGCGGGCGATGGTGCTGAACGCGGCTCGCAGCTCGTCGGCGGTGGCCGCATGATAGTGATTTCCCCCCGTCGCGGCGGCTAGTTCGCTCATCGCATCTTGGTCGGCACCGTTACTGAAAGTGATTGTGTGAACCGTCACGCGGTTGTTGTTGAGCGTTGTGACTTGGCCCATCGGGTCGTTCCCCTCGGTCCGCACACCGTCGGTGAGCAAGATAATCGTCCGGTTAGCCGTCTGTCGGCGGAGCGATATATCGAGCAGCGTCTGGCGGCCCAAGAGCAATCCGGCGGCGATGTTGGTGTCACCAATCAGCGGTTTCGCCGCAATGGCGTCGAGGGCTGTGAGCATGCGCGAAGGCTCTCGCGTCAGTGGTTGATCGACAGTGACCTGATCGGAATGAAACAGCCCAAAGGTGTAATCGCTCGAGTAGGAGACGACCGCCACTTGTGGATTCAGATCGCGTTCGCTCATCACCGTGTCGAAGACCCTCACTGCGTCGACGAGCGCCCCCCATCGACTCGCGGTCGGATGGGGCGGGCGGAAGTAGTTTTGCAGAGACGAATCGTCTGCTTGCTCGGCCGGGTAGGCGAAGTCGACGTCCGACAGATCCCAAGCCATCGAAGCCGAGCGGTCGACGACGATGCAGATGTCGTGATCGAAGCGCCCGGCTCGGCTCATTTCGCTTCCTTCAAACGACGCCGGCGAGATGAACGACGATAGGTAGACCGACATCGCTCCGTTGCGTGTTTCGCCACCAAACCCGACTTGCACCTGCACACTGTTAAGCGGTTGGGCATTTTCGACGAATTGATAGCTGCCATTGGCGTCTTTGACCGCCGAGCCAAACAAGATGTCGCTGTTGTAAAGTAACATTTGTCGACCCATCACCGCGTTGTCGGCACACATCTGTCGAGCGGCAGCGCGGGCTTCACTCTTCGATTGGGTTTCGCTCAGCCTCACTAGCGCGGCTTTGGCTGCCGCGTCGGCAGTCGCCCGCAAGTGCGTGCGAGTTACTTCGACGTAAGCCGTATTGAGCACTAGCGCGCCGAGCGAGAGCATCGCAACAGACAGAACGGTCACAAGCACCAGCGTGACACCGTTGCGTGTACTACGATGGCGATCGAAGAGTTGCGGTCGAGTTTTCATGATCGGGAGCCTCGAAAGAGGAAAGGTCAACTCAGCGGGTTCAGATAAATGACAGCTACTCGCGGACCATCGTGTTCGTCTGGATGACTTGCACGCTATCGGAAACGACCAGCGCTGTCGTGCGGTTTCCGGCTATCGGTGCCCGAATTGTGATCGTGATCGGATCGCCTCTGTTCAGCTCCGAGAGATCGGCTGGCTCGATTGTAATCGTGGCGTTGTTGACGCGTCGTTGCGTGAGGATTTCTTGACAGCGATCGCGAGCGCTCGTCGCGGTGCCGCGCGGGCGAGCGGCGACGCGAACCGCTTCGTAGCAGGCCACACTCGCCGACTGCTTTAGAAACAATACCTCACACGTTTCGAGCACACCAAACACCAGCACGGTAAGCAGCGGCATGGCAATCGCCAGCTCGACGATCTCGGTGCCGCGTCGGTTTTCGGTTTTGCGTGAATGACGGAACATGAGGTTGCCTAAAGTGAGACGGCGGGTAGCCTGGCGGCGCTTGTTGCCGTTAGCGAGGCATCGCGAACAACGGGTTGTTCGTCATACCATCTTGCAAGTCGACGACAAACACGACGTCGTTGTAGTCGAGGTCACCACCCCCCAAGAGGTCTTCAAAACCAACGAGCACATAGCGGTCGCCCAGCAGCCAAGCGACCATGTGCTGCAATCCGTCGGGGTTGCGCGTGTCTTTGTTCGTAAACACATCGGAGCCACCGTTGATGGCGTCGCGAATGATAAAGAACTCGAACTGTGTACCGGCCGGATAGTGTCCTAGCTCAACCCAGTCGCCCGGCGCCAGCAGTTGGGGACCGCCGTGAGTACCATCGGAAACATCGGGAAAAATCAACTTCCGAGGGCCTTCGACTTCGGACCCAGCGAGCGACGTCGACACGCCGAGCGAGTTGCGATAACCGGCCCCTTCGTTGAGGAAGTAAACCCGCACAGGGCGAATCGAATCATTCAGCAAGAACAACCGGTCGGGGTCGAGCCGCGTCACGCCGCGGGCGACGAACTCGACTCTCTCGCCCAGATTCTCTTCAACCAGCGCCATCGCATTGTTGAGCAGCGTGTTCGAGAACTCTTGCGAGCGCGTGTCCGATGCGTTGGCCTGAGTGTCCATGAAGACCGGCAGTCCCATCGGACGGGCGGTCGTTTGAATTGACTTCGGCTCGGCGAAGGCGCACGTTGCGCCGATCGCGGCCAACATCGATCCAGCAATGAAAGAACGGGTGCGCATGATGACACTCCTACAAAAACAACGAGAAAAGGGGACTCGAAAAGTGGCGAGCAATGGGCCGAGCGTTTTTGCTGCGGACTGCTACTCAACTGAAACCTAGGTCATAGAGTGAGCCCGTGCCGGGTTATTATTCCGAAAATCTGTAAGATCAAGATTTGCTGGATCATCGTAAAATGTCATTGCACCAATCGGGCCGAGGGGCTCTTGATAATCTTGTCGAAGATTTCGCTCAGCACCGCCTCATATTCGGCCGGGTTACCGCTCCCTTGAGGGCTGGTGCCACTGTCGCCGGCTGTGTCGCCCATGCGGGCCATCCGGTCCATGAAATCGTAGTCGGTGCCGAGCCCGATGCCGACGGGAAACATTTCTGTCCCTGCCGCTTTCATCATGGCCGATTGCATCAGCGCTGCATCGAGCCAATAGTAGCCTCCGCCGTAGTAGTCGCTATTTGAGTTGCTGGCCATGTAGCCATCGACCGAAGCGTTGGAACTTTGATAAGCATTCGGCGCACCGTCGGTGAGCAGCACGACAATTTTCTCGGCATTGTTGCGGGCCGTGCCCCCTTTGCTCTTCGGCTTGAGGAGTTGCGCGGCGGTGTCGAGTCCTGCCTCGGTGGCGGTCGTCAGCCCTTTGTCGCCGACTGCTTGCAGCTTGGTGCAAGCGATCATCGCCGAGTTGTAATCGCCGGTGAGCGGCTGCTTGACTTCGGGCACGTTGCCATTTTCGAGCGTGTCAAACGTGACGATCGCCACATGATCGCGATTGGTCATGGTGGGAATCATGGCGTTGCGGTTCTCGACCGTGCTGATCGCAGCGATGAGTGATCGACGGCAGGCATGCATCGGTTGCGTGCGTGGCGGGAAATTAAATGTCCCTCCAGCCGTGCTCTCGGCATGTAGCCAACTCTGCCCACTATCGAGAGAGAGTGGAGTGAGCGTTGCGTTGTCGGGCATCAAGTCGCGACCGTGATCCATCAAGAACTGCACGTAGGTTAAGTAGCCGATGTTGTTGCGATAACCGCGTGGCAAGCTGCTGCTGGCCGACGGAAACGTCGCTTTGTTGGGGTTGTTGAAAGTGTCGATTCGGTCGCCGTCTTGATTGGCCGGAATCCAGCCCCGATTCTCAGGAGGTGTGCCAGGTCGACCAGTTGGTGAGGGGAGTTGCATCAGGCAAGTGAGCGGCGCGAATGGTTGAAGCAGCAGCGAATCGACGCCAAAATCGCGGTCGATCAAACCAATAATCGGTTTCGGCGATTTCGGTGGTTTTGGCGATTTCGGCGGGCTGGGAGTTGGCGAAGGGCTCGGGCCGGGGCTGGGCGATGGAGTGGGTGGCGAACTCGGTAGTGCCGGGGGCTTCGGCGGGACGACGTGCCGCGACTGAATTATGTAATCGAGGTACTTCTCCCAGAACGCATAGTTCGACAGCGTCGGTGCGGGCTTCGCGTGGGGCATTGTCTTCGCGATTTGATTGTCGATCATCCACGCATAGCCCTTCACCTTGCGAGTCAGTTCGTCGTCGGACGGGTCGATGCGGTACTGAGCAGGGGTCGCAAAGCTAGCCAGCGGCCCCACATCGCTCGTCATCACGGCATAGGCCATGTCGTCGGACGGCACACCGAGCGGCGCCCCGATATAGGCGAGCTTGCCGGGAAAGCTACCCAGGTTCATGTCGCTATAGACGTCTTGCATCAGACTGCTACCAACCGAGCCAAATCCGCTGCTGGCAAATTTTTTGGCAATCGTTTTGGTTGCCCAGGCCGGTTCGGTGTCGTCGTTCATCGAACCCGAAAGGTCGACGACAAAGGCGATGTCGCGAGGATTGGCCATGGCAATGGCTGAAGCCTCGACGCGAAAGTCGGTCTGTCCCAGCACCTGGGCAAAAAACAACGGTTCGTGCTCGCGAAACGCCGTCACACGCACGGCATTGCCGAGTGCGGCCGTCGCGACGAACGTGTCGGTTTGCAAGTCCCAGATGCCCAGCTCGACAGTCGCTTCGCTCGTTTTCACGTTGCGCCCGCCGGCGAACTGCAAAGCGACATAATCGCTCGCCTTCGCTTGGATCTCTGCAGGAGTGAGGTGCATCGAATTGCCAGCCGCCATCGCCCCGGCATCGGCCGCCAATTGCAACTGTGTGCGGAGCAACATCATGTATCCAACGTCGACCGCAAAGGCGACCAAACCCAACAGCACCACCATCAAGAAAGCCGACAGCACGATGATCGCGCCGCGACGATCCGAGCATTTTCGCGTTGTGAGCCGGTTCATGCGTGCCCCGCCGGTTGAGCATCGCACGCTTCGTCGTTGACCGATGTTTGTGATTGTTCGAGCCGTTCCATTTTGTCGGCGAGCCGATTGAACTGTTCGGCCAGTTCGTACCAAAAATCGTCGCGTCGGAACGTCAGCTTCTCGGCATTTCCTTCATCAACGAGCTTGGCGACTTGGCCGCGCAGCCGATGCATGGGTCCGCAAAAGCGATTGCTGAATCGCACACAGTCGAACAACACCAGTGGCAGCATCACTACGCTCGCAAGCAGCGCCGGTCCAAACGATACGGCAACACGGGCCGCCAGCACACTCGAACTCACGTCTTGATTGCTCAGTACGACTTGCAGTCCCACGAGCGACGCAATGGCTCCCAGGTAAGCGAGTCCATACAATACCATTCGCACGAGCAAGGGAACTTGCACCTTGGGGTCGACGAGATAGCGGCTACGTTTCTTCTTTTTCATGGTGATTTGTTCATTAACTGAAGTTACTCAACCGTCTCACGCCGCATCACAGCCGATGCTTCGAGGGTTTTGCCTCCCAAAAAAAACGGGGCCGGCAGCCAACTTACGTCGCCGAAAGCGACCGTCACGGTCACCGTCACCGGTTGGTCGAACCCCGCACTCGACGGGGGGCTCGGATTCACAGTGATCTTAGCGCCACCAATTTTCGACGACTTGAGGTAGTCGTCGACCTTGGTCTCGACCTTAGCCGTCGTGCATTCGTCGAGCACCGCCACGCGGGCTCCTTCGCGGGCCGCATTGGTGATGACTTGTTGCACCATAATCATCCGACCGAACTCGATCATCCCAAGCACGACCAAAAAGAAAATCGGCGCTACGATGGCAAATTCCACCGCCGACGCTCCGCGCCTGTGGGAGTCTGCGCGCCGCTTGCCGGTGGAACTTACACGTTGCATGGTTCGTCAGACAGTTTGTCGATGGGGAGGTTCGAAATCGAGGGTGATAAGCAAACCTAGCTTGCCATTTGCCCCAACTGCTGCGACTTTATGCTTGCGATTCCTGCCCCTTTCGCAAAACGACGGTTACAACGATTGGGCGGTTCGTACTAATCACGTTCCGCCACACGTTACGAACATGGAAAATCAACTTGGGAAAATGGTTGACCCCTTTTCGCGAATCTTGGGCACTAACGGGGACATGACGGCAGTGAGGGAACCGATTCCCACCACCACGAGCCAAGCGCCAGCGATGCCGCAGAAGCTCGAAAACGAGCGTTTTTGCCGACTGGTGACGACCCACCAGGCCGACTTGTGGCGGTATGTCCGCTTCCTGGGAGCCACCCGCGACGAGGCCGACGACTTGGTTCAGGAGACATTCTTGTCGCTGCATCGGAGCGGTTTCGACGAACGCTCGCCTCAAGAAACGGCCGCTTTGGTACGAACCGCCGGCCGGAACCAACTGCTGATGCTCCGCCGCAAGCAGAAGCGCGAACCATGCCAAATAGAACTTGAAGCTGCTGAATCGGTTTGGGCCACGGCTCACCCGACAGGCCACACCAACCCACTGCTCGACACACTCCGCGACTGCGTCGCCGAGCTAGCAGGCAAGGCGAAAGAGATTGTCGACTATCACTACACGCAACAACTCTCGCGGCAGGAATCGGCCGATCGCATCGGACTGGCCGTCGAGGGAGTGAAAACCTTACTACGCCGCACGCGAGCCGCACTCAAGCAGTGTGTCGAGCGGAAGGCAAAGTCACGTGACTGGGATGAAACAGAGAACTAAGCAAGCCCCTTTTGTGGCGTTCTCGCATTGAACACAAGTCCTTTAACTATGGAGTCGAAATGAGCACCTTTCTGAAACACTCAGGCATGACAGCAACCCTGCTATTTACACTTTGCTGCATTCCATCAGCGTCGGCCTACAGTCCCATCTGGACGATCGACGGATGGGACACAACGCGGTTGCAAGAGGCTGGCATTACGGTCAGAACATGGACACACGATCAAGTTGGGGATGTGCCGGCCGTGAAATGGGTGGAGGTCGCCTACGATTGGTCAAAGCTCGGGAAAGACCAGGATGTGCTGATCACCCTGAGGGTGAGCGGCGAAAATGGTCAGACCAGCTCCGCATTTCGAGTGGAGCACAAGGCAGGTGATGTCGGCAAGCTAAAGATGATCTTTACCGTCCGCGAGGAGCATGTCGAAGATTCATTCGTGGAAATCATCATGCCCGATCTGCTCGCGCAAGCAGCCGATCGCCAACCTGGGGACCCGGGATTCGGCGGATACGCTTTGCGTCTCGGCCGAATCTTGCAGCTTGCAGATACCATTGAGGAGAAACCCGCCGACGAGAACGTCGAACGAGAATGAAAACAGAGCGACGAAGTCGCGCCTGGGATCCTCTCCACCGAGGGGAGCTACTAAAGCAAACCGTAGCACAGGCTCCTAGCCTGTGCGATCAAGCGAACCTATCAATCGGCATAGGCCAGGAGCCTGTGCTACGTGGACTTGCACCATGCCCGAACTCAATTCCAATCCGACCGACTGGCACGATCGCTTGATCGATGCCGCGCTCGACGAGGTCGCCGGTGGCCAGTCGCCACCTGATCTCACGAGCAACATCTACGCCCGGGTCGCTGTCGATGGGGCGCAACCCGCTTCTCTTGCTACCAAGGAACTCGTCATGGCTACGCCTGAAAATCGTTACTCGCTCCGCAACTGGGTGCTCGTCGCGAGTGTGCTGGTGAATTTGGGATTGGCGGGGGTGTTGATGTCGGGGGGCGACGCGGTGAGCGTCGCTCGAAACAGCGACGATATCACTCGTGAGAGCGAAGCGACCAGCATTCCATCAGCCGAAGAATTGGAGTTGCCGGGGATGGTTGAGTCGACCGTCGAGCCGAAAACGTGGAGTGGTGAATCGATTTCAGACGGTTCGGAAGACACTCCCGATACGACAATTTATTTTGGTTTTGCTGATTCACTTTCAGAGATCGACCCACCAGCCGAGTCCGTGGCCGCCCCGATGGGTGACGACTTCAAACCTCTAGGTGAGAAGTTCACAGGCGAACGGAATTCTAGGCCAATGGCCGGTAGTGATGGTTTAGACAACGGGATCGTCGCAGGTCATAGATTCCAGGTTGGTACGCCAGGATTGATCAACGACGCCTACGCGTTTTCTTCACTCGATCGGAGGCAAGGGCAACTCGGTTACCTCAGCCAAGGAGAACGACTCGAACGGCAACGCAGTGCCACCAAAGGCATAGTCGCCGGAGGCATCGGCCCTGGCCAAGGGGGCGATCAATACAGCCGCATCGTTGAAAATCCCTTTATTCCCGCCATCGGCGGCAATGCCGTCAGCACCTTCAGCATAGATGTCGACACCGCCAGCTACGCCAACGTCCGGCAGTTTCTGCTCGATTCGGGCAGCTTGCCCCCGCCCGATGCGGTGCGGATTGAAGAACTCGTGAACTACTTTCATTACGACTATGCAGGCCCGGCGAGTGAAAGCGAAGACCCCTTTGCGGCGCACGTCGAAGTGGCCGGTTGCCCTTGGCAACCCAAGCATCGGCTCGTGCGGATTGGCATCAAGGGTCGCGAGATCGATCCGGCCAAAAGACCCAAGAGCAATCTCGTTTTCTTGATCGACGTAAGTGGCTCGATGAGCGAACAGAACAAGCTCCCCTTGGTCGTGCATGGTATGAAGCAACTCGCGCGGCAGCTCGGCGAGAACGATCGCGTCGCGATTGTCGTCTATGCATCGAGCGAAGGGCTCGTACTCGAAAGCACGCCCGGCGACAACCAAGCGGCCATCGTCGGGTCGCTCGAGCGGCTCAATGCCGGTGGCTCGACCGCGGGTGGAGCGGGTATCAACCTCGCTTATCAAATTGCCGAAGAGAATTTCATCGAAGGGGGCACCAATCGGGTGATTCTGTGTACCGATGGCGACTTCAACGTCGGCACCACCAGCACCGCCGACCTCGAACGAATTGTCGAGCAGAAAGCCAAAGACACCCGTGTGTTTCTCTCGGTCATCGGATTCGGTCGCGGTAATTTAAACGACGAGATGATGGAAAAAATTAGCGGCATCGGCAACGGCAACTACTATTATGTCGATGGCGACGCCGAAGCCGAGCGGGTGTTTGTGCGAGGGATGACCGGCATGTTGGTGACCATCGCCAAGGACGTGAAGATTCAAGTCGAGTTCAACCCGGCCGAAGTCGCCGGTTATCGATTGCTCGGTTACGAGAATCGCATGCTGCGGACCGAGGACTTCAACGACGACACCAAAGACGCCGGCGAAATCGGCAGCGGACACACCGTAACGGCCCTCTATCAAGTGGTCCCCGCCGGCAAGCCGGTAGACTCGCCAGAAGTCGATCCCTTGAAGTACCAGCGCGAGACGCTCGAGAACGAAACGGCCCAAGAGTCGGGCGAATTGCTTACGCTCAAAATGCGGTACAAGCAGCCCGACGGCGAGACGAGCGTCAAGCGCGAATGGCCCGCCAAGGACAGCGGCAAGAGCTTCAAAGAGGCCGATGCCGATATGCAATTCGCAAGCGCCGTGGCTGGCTTCGGAATGCTACTCCGCGACAGCCGCTATCGGGGCGACGCGACGTTCGCCGCCATGCGAGAAATCGCCGGAAGCAGCCTCGGCAGCGACCCGAACGGCGAGCGCAGCGAGTTCTTGCAACTCGTCACACGGGGGCTGGAACTCAAAGGCGAACCGCCGTTGCGAGAGCAGGCAGTGGGGGGAGAGCAGCCGGCAGCGAGTGAATAAGTCGTTGTTTCGACGCAAAGGCGCAGAGACGCAAAGAAGCGCAAAGAAAAAACTTTCTTTCACTTACTCTGCGCTTCTTTGCGCCTTTGCGACTCTGCGTCAAAAAAAAATTGGCCGTAGCGTCTAAACAGTTACTGCGAAACGACTTCACCCCCGGCGATGGTGCTGAGCGCACCGAGCCAAAACCACTCTTCGTCCATGTTGATGTCGTCAACTCCGTTGGGATTCACACCGATGGCCGAGAAACCGGGGTCGTTCGTGTGTCCCTCGGTGTGGCCATCGAGATAGACGAACAGCGTGACCGATGGGTGGCTGCTGCCAAACTTTTGATTGCTGTCATCGGTCGGACCTTCGGCCAAGCCATCCTCGCTACCACGCATGATCGACTCGATGTGATCGGCGGCGAGGAAGCATGTATCGCCTTGGCGATAATGGATGGTGTCGGCATCCCAGCCATCGCCCGGCTCGGGAACGTGTTTTTCACCGACGGCCAACGTGTTCGAGAGTCCGTCGATCACATGACGGCCACTGATCTTCGAGCCGCTGAACATCGGCCCTGCGAGCGTCTTGTCGACGCCACCGTCGCGGAAGTCGTTGTCCTCCATGCCGATGTCTTCTTCGAGCCCCGCGTTGGCGGCATAGTCGCCGGCGGTCGATGCAGCGCGGACGAGAGGGATTGCGTCGTCGTTATCGAAATCGCGGTCGGCTCTCGCGTCGCGGCGACTGGGGCAGACGTAAGCCTCGATCGGTGTTCGCATGGACGTGGCATTCTCGGGAGCATCGACGCGCTTCGTCGCGTCATAAGTGTCGTAGATATTGCCGAGTTCCATGTAGGGCAAAATCTCGAAAGCCCACGACACGGCCCGTGGCTCGTTGGGGCCGCCCGGCGTGTGCCACGTTCGCCCGGTGGGAAATTGTTTTTTCGTGTCGAGATGATTTTGAATCGCGAGCCCAATTTGCTTGAGCTGATTGGTACACTGTGTCCGTCGAGCCGCTTCGCGAGCCGCTTGCACGGCAGGCAGCAGCAGGGCCACGAGCACACCAATAATGGCGATGACGACCAGCAGTTCAACAAGCGTAAACGCGCGGCGCTGCCACGCGGGATTTTTCGGGCGCATCAGGGATCTCCATAAAGTGGACGGTCGCAATCGTTATTCGCGCAACCGCGGTGCGACACTCTAGGTGGGAGTGACCGTATGGCCACTGGTGGGGTAAGTCTGTGCGATATCCAGGTTAGCGGATGGAACACCGAAGAGCAAACAAGGTTCCGCCAGGTACCTGACAATTTTCTCTGGCACCCCAAGCAGGGGAACCGCAACGACGCCACGACGCAGAGAGACACGGCATAACAAGTTGCAAACAAACAACAAGCGTGAGAAGCGGCTTAATGGCAATGCCAATGAAAATCTCGAAGCGACAACCGGGTGCAAACCGAGCGGTCTCTGCCCGTCGACTTAGGCTCGTCGACTTAGTTTTCCATTTGTGGCGCTCTGTCGCGTTCGTTTCACTTCTCGAAAGTCGTGCGTTGCCACTCTGTCTCGTGGCGTCGTCTTGGCGTTCTCCGCGTCTTTGCGGTTTTTTTTGAATAGGTCTCTGCAAAAAACCCGGCCATAGTTTCTTGTCAGACACTCCGCCATCGATCGAGAACGGGTTACCGGTCCATTCTTTGTGCGGTGCGAATGAACGGAACGGGCCGGGGACCCGTTCCTCGCGATTTCAATAATCTGAGCGGGCTAACCAACGTCGCCTAGCGCAAGGGCGTCGCCGTACCGCGAGAGCATTTGTTTGCGGAGCAATGTGAGGTCGTTGGCCGCGAGGCCCGGATCGTCGCGATACAAATTGAACGCCGCGGTCCTTGCTTCTGCTAGCAACTCACCATCGCGCTGCAGGTCGGCGATCCGCAGCGGCGGCAGGCCGCTTTGCTGCGTGCCGAACAGGTCGCCCGGCCCGCGCATGCGAAAATCGAGTTCGGCCAGTTCGAACCCACTCGCCGTTTCGGCGAAGGCGGTCAGCCGCTCTAGTGCTTGTTCGCTAATGGCATCGGTCACGAGCGCGGCACAATAGCCAGCGTGCGAGCCACGGCCGACGCGTCCGCGAAGTTGATGCAACTGCGCGAGGCCAAATCGTTCGGGCGAGGCGATCATCATTAGCGAGGCGTTCGCCACGTCGACGCCGACTTCGATGACGGTGGTGCTGACCAGCACTTGCAGCTTGCCACCGACAAAGTCGGCCATCGTCGCGACCTTCTCGGCGGGCGTCATTCGCCCATGCAACACACCCACGCGAAACTCGGCGAGCCGACCGTTGGTGAGTGCTTCGAACGCTTGATCAACACTCATGGCCGCGATGTTTTCTGACTCTTCAACGAGCGGCACGACGACGAACGCCTGACGACCTTCGGCGAGTTGGTTGCGGGCGAATTGCCACCACCGCTCGCGGTCGTCCGACTTCACGACATACGTACTCACCGGCTGTCGACCGGGGGGCATATCGCGAACGATCGATACGTCGAGGTCGCCAAACTGGGTCATGCTCATCGTCCGCGGAATCGGTGTCGCCGTCATAACGAGATAGTGAGGCGACTTTTCGCCACTGCGAAGCGTCGCCCGCTGGCGCACGCCAAACTTGTGTTGCTCGTCGATGACGATGAGTCCAAGCCGTGCGAACTCGACCGCTTCTTGGACGATCGCGTGAGTCCCAACCACGAGATCGATCTCGCCCGCCGCCAATTGCGTCAGCGTTTGTTTTCGTTCGCTCGGCTTGAGTCCGCCAACGAGCAGCGTGTGCCGTACGCGACTTTCGGCGAGCAGCTTGGCAAACGTCTGCGCGTGTTGCCGGGCAAGGATCTCGGTTGGGGCCATGAGGGCTGCCTGTTGGCCGGCGGCGACGCAGATAAGTAGCGCGTAGAGCGCAACGATCGTCTTGCCGCTGCCGACGTCTCCCTGCAGCAGCCGATTCATCGGTATCGACCGGCCGATGTCGGCCCTGATGTCGGCGATCGCTTGCCGCTGTCCGGCGGTGAGCTCGAAGGGAAGCAGCCGTTCGATGCGGGCCGACACTTTGGCGTCGCAGGCCAATTCGGGCGCGCTGAAGTTGACACGTTGCTGATAGCGCCTCGCGGCCAGCGCAAGCTGTAACACCAACAATTCTTGAAACACGAATCTCCGCCGCGCGCTGGCCAGCTCGTCGGCACCCCCCGGTTCGTGAACTTTGCGAATTGCATCGCCGAGCGGCAGCAAATTCCACTGCTCCCGGAGCCTTTGCGGTATGACATCGGGAGCGGCATCGGCGCAGTGATCGACCGAGAGCGCAATCGCGCGACGCAAATGAAACTGGGTCAGTCCCTCGGTCGAGCTGTAAACGGGCACCAGCGTAAGGGGCGTTTGCTGTTCGCCCTCGTCGAGCCAAGCAACTCCCGGATGGCTCATCTCCCAGCGGCCACCACGCTGTTTCGGTTTGCCCGAGAATTGCACGAGTTGACCGAGCGAGAACTTATCGCGCATGAACGATTGATTGAACCATGTCGCGCGCAGGTGTTCGCTGCCGTCGTAGATCAGCACGCCGACCCGCGACTTGCCAAAGCCACCGCCGACACCATCGATCTCGGTGACGCGGCCACGGACCGTTTGCAGTGCGTCGTCGTCGAGCTCGGCGATTTTTCGCAGATCGCTGAAGTCGTCGTAATCGCGGGGGAAATAAAACAGCGCCTCGCCCGTTGAACGCAAGCCCAGCTTAGCAAGTTGCCTCGCTCGCGGCGCAAGCCCCGGTAGCGACTTGAGTGGTGTAGCCAACAGTTCAGGAGACGCGTCAGACATGAAGGCTAGTTTAGCCATTTAGTCCCGGGTCAGTGACCCGGGGGCTTGGCGTTGAGCTACGGATCAGTGGCTCGCGAGAGACTAAGTTTCGCTTGACGCCGCTCGCCTCCCTCCGGTCAGTAACCAGAGGCTAAATAGGTTCACAGAACGATCGGTCCCTCGCCCGTTTTCTCTTCCCACGCCTTGCGCACTTCGCCGAGGCCCACGGTGCAAATCTCGAACTCGTCGCTCAGTCGTTGGAGGATGTGGCTGGGGGCGATTTCGCGTTCGACCGGAATGCTGCTCGCGATGCGGTAGTTGAGTTTGCCTTGGTCGCGGTAATCGAGCAGCCTGTCTTTACTCGACGCGCGCATTCGCTCGGCGACATCGGGATAGAGGCCCATCCAAAACAGCGTAAAGTCGCCAATGTGACGGTGGGCATGCCGCTTGGCGGGGCCTTCGCGATGCTGGGCCTCGGCCAGCATGTCGGCGACCTGCGTGAGCCGCTCGCCGGTGGGGCTACGGACGGCATACAACTCGTCTGTTCGCAAAAACCGCACGAGCAGTTCCGACAAGTAATCGATCAAGAGTGGATCGGCGACACCGAGCCGCGATTGAAACACGTGTTCGGTGATGCCAGCGAAGAACCGCCGGAATGCCGCGGGGCGATTGTCCCGCATAGTTGGAACCTCCGCAGTCGAGCCAATGATGGCAACTCAGAAAGCCTGTACGCTGAATTATACCTTGGAATAAATGATTGGGGCAAATGCAATTTCGGATTGCCACAACGGCTCATGCCGAGGCGATTGGCCAATAAAAATATACCAGCACGCGGCGCCAACAAGTGAGTCAAGCCTCACTCGCTTGCGCGTCGTGCTTGTATTTTTGTACGTTTTCATCGGCCGCTCGCCTTAACCTTCGATGAGGTGACTTGGTCGCGAAACGCCGCGGGCAAGTAGTCAATTAAGTCGGTCGCCATCAGACTCACTTCCCCCAGCGCGTCGCGCGCCAAGTCACCCGCGCGGCCATGCACGTGCGCGGCAAGCCGCGCAGCCTCAAACGGCGCAAGATCCTGGGCGAGCAGCGCGCTGACGACGCCCGTCAAGCAATCCCCAGTGCCGCCGGTCGCCATGCCGGGGTTGCCGGTGGTGTTGAATGCGTAGTGGTCATTGGTCGCGATGACTGTGCGGTGGCCTTTGAGGATGATGGTCGTTTGTTTCGATGTGTCGCGGGCGGCGAAATCATACGCAGCGATCGCGCGGGTCTGATCGTCGGTGCCGGTTGTCTCACCCGTCAGTCGGGCGAACTCGCCCGCGTGAGGTGTCAAGATGCGCGAACCGGGGGGCGAGTCGATGATGCTCATGTCCTTCGCGAGTGCATTTAGCCCGTCGGCATCGACCACTATTGGACACGCGAGCGTCGTGTAGAGCTTTCGCAGCAGCGCCAGAGCCGCCGTCGATTGGCCGAGTCCCGGACCAATAGCGACGACATCCTCTTGCGCCGCGAACTGCGCGACTTGTTCGACCGCCTCGTCGGCGACGCCACAACTGTCGTCGGCGAGCGCGAGGGTCATGTAGCTAGGGCAGAAACTCGAAACGGTGGCCAGCACGCAGGCGGGGACGGCGAGCGTCACGAGCCCGGCCCCGCTTCTCAACGACGCCAATCCGGCCAGCGCCGGTGCGCC
>JBGSRO010000092.1:0-4070 GCA_041737535.1 Pirellulales bacterium
ATGCTTTGATGGTCGCTGAGGCGATACCACGTTCTGAGCCGCGAGACGCCCTGCATGTGGCCGTAGCGGCTGTAAACGGAATACAATTCCTGGTTACGTGGAATTTCAAACACATTGCCAATGCGACTCGACGCGACGCGATAAATGAGACGTGCCGTGAAAACGGTCACGAACCACCAATCATCTGCACCCCCGAAGAGCTGGCAGGCACGAATGATGAATCCTTTGACGCCGACTGAAGATATCCGCGCGGCTAGGCACAAACTGGCCGCAAAATTCAATAACGACTTGGGACTAATTGTGGCCGACTTGCAGCGGCAACAAGCTGAATCCGACGCGGAGTTTATCACGTTGCCCAGTCGTACACTAAAGCAAACAATAAGCAAATCGGTGCCGAGCAGTAATCGAGCTTCGTGACCATGTCCCGGTATGCGATTTTGCTCACCCCTACTGAGCCCCCTGCATCGCCGGGAACATCTCATTAATCATCGTGATCGCCGCCGGACCGACGAGCACCACAAAGATTGCCGGGAAAATGAAAATCACCAGCGGGAAAATCAGCTTCACCGCCGTCTTGGCCGCTTTTTCTTCGGCCATTTGACTGCGCCGTGTCCGCATCGAGTCGCTTTGCACACGGAGCGCTTGTGCGACGCTCGAACCGAACTTATCGGCTTGAATGAGAATCGCGGCGAGCGCCTTCAGGTCGTCGACACCGGTGCGGATGCCGAGTTCGTGAAGCACATCGTTGCGGGCGCGACCCATTTGCAGTTGCAGGTTACAAAGCGCGAACTCTTCGGCCAACACCTTGTAGCTTGTCTTCAACTCTTCGGCCACCTTCCGCATCGCTTGGTCCAGGCCGAGGCCTGCTTCGACGCAGACCACCATCAAGTCGAGTGCGTCGGGGAGTCCGAAGAAGACATTGTCTTGTCGACCCTTTTTTGAAAACCAAACGACGATGTCGGGCAGGTAGAACATAACGCCAGCGACGGCGACCGTGTACATGCCCGCTTCGGTCGTGAGCCCTTTGAACCACGCCATCGAACCGCCGCCGGCGACGAAGCCTACGATGAGGCAGAAAAACTTAAGCCCAAGGAATATCGAGACGGCATTCTCGCTGCGATAGCCGGCGTTTTGTAAACGAATCTTGATCTTACTCGCCTCTTCGGCCGTCTTCGGTTTGAGCGGAGCCGAGAGACCGGGCGTTGCCCGTTGGATGAGCTTCGCCATCGAGTTCGAGCCGGCTCCGCCCGTTTTGCCCCGGCCACTCGGCTCTCGCATTTCGTCGAGCCGCTCAACGGCCCGCGACTTGCCGCTGCCACCAAGGAACTCCATCGCGAGCCACATCACGGCCGCCACACCACCGAAAATGGCGACTTGGATCATGATCGATGAACTGAGCATGGCGAAGATAAACATGGCTCGTCGTTGTGTTGCGATGCGAACGGTTAAAGCAATGAAAGTAACTAAACTCGAATGTTGATAATTTTCTGAATCGCGACCGCTCCGAGAAGCTGCATCACGACGCCGCCAATCAGCATTTTCTTGCCAAGATCGTCGGTGAAGAGCAGCATCAGGTAGTCGGGGTTCATGCGATAAACGACGACAAATAGCGCCGGCGGCAGCGCTAACAGCACAATACCGCTGAGCCGGCCTTCGCCAGTGAGGGCTTGAACTTGGCCCCAAATCTTAAAGCGTTCGCGAACGAGCCGACCAATCTTGTCGAGAATCTCGGCAAGGTCACCACCCGTTTGACGCTGCAAGATCACAGCCGTTGCAAAGAACTTAAGGTCGAGGTTCGGAATACGTTCGCATAGCTTCCCGAGTGATTCCTCCATCGGTGAGCCGAGGTTTTGTTCCTCAAACGTGCGGCCGAATTCTTTCGCTATTGGCTTCGACATTTCTTGTGCCACGAGGTTGAACCCGGCGGCGAGACTGTGACCGGCTCGCAGAGCACGAGCGATTAACTCAAGTGCTTCGGGCAACTGCGCACCGAACTTCTTGATGCGTTTCTTCCGCTTGAAAACGAGCCACACGAAGGGCATTGCCGCGAAGAAAATGCCGATGAACGGCGCGAACTTCATCGACATGCCACCGGCGATCGGCAGGACAATGCCGATGGCGAGCGCGACGCCACACGTCGTGACGAACTTGCTGACCGTCATATTGACGTCGGCTTGCTCGAACAACAGTTTCAAGTTCAAGTGTTTCGCTACCAACTCTTCGAACGCGTTCGTGCCGCCGCGATAGGTGCCTTGCAGAATCTCGCTGGCGACCGATTGCTCGGCTCGGCTGCCCACTCCGCCGCCGCCGGTGAGTTCACTGAGCCGAGCCGAAACTTCGTCTTCGCGATCGCCACGACGCGACATGGCCACGCCAAATACCAGCGCGGCAACGCCGGCGAAGACACAAATGTAAATGATCCAAAGTTCCATAACGCTCTTTCGCTGGCGTTGCTTGAGCCAGTGTTGGCGGTTGATATTGTTTCTTCTTGGTCCAACCAATCGTTTCGAGTTGGGTGAGACCAGCGAGGCTAGTCGCGGAGCATGATCCGTTCGCGGAATGTGCTAGCGGGCAAACGGACCCCTGCCGCTTCGAGTCGATCCATGAACGACGGGCGAATGCCGGTGGAAGCAAAGTGCCCCACGCAGCGCCCGTTCTCGTTGACCCCTTCGGGATTAAATTTGAAAATGTCTTGCATCACGATCGTGTCTTGCTCCATGCCCAGCACTTCGGTGATGTGTGTCACTTTTCGCGGGCCGCCCTGCAGACGGTTCGCCTGCACGATTAAGTCGACCGCGCTAGCAATCTGAGTGCGCATTGCCTTGAGCGGCATCTCGAAGCCGGCCATCATGATCATCGTTTCGAGACGAGAAATCGCATCGCGAGGCGTGTTCGCGTGACAGGTTGTAAGCGAACCATCGTGGCCCGTGTTCATCGCCTGGAGCATATCGAGCGTCTCGGCACCACGACACTCGCCGATGATCACCCGGTCAGGACGCATGCGCAGGCAGTTCTTCACTAAGTCAGTCGCGCTAATCCGTCCTTTGCCCTCGATGTTCGGTGGCCGGGTTTCGAGCCTAACGACGTGGTCTTGCTGCATTTGTAGCTCGGCCGCGTCTTCGATCGTCACAATGCGGTCTTCGTTCGAGATAAAGCTCGACAGCGTGTTGAGCAGCGTCGTTTTCCCCGAGCCGGTACCACCACTAATGATGATATTGAGTTTGGCCTTCATCGCTCCTTCGAGCAACATCACCATCTCGGGCGTGAGACTCTTGTAGTTCAAGAGGTCTTCGAGCTTCAGCGGATTCGAGCCGAAGCGGCGAATTGTGAGCGAAGGTCCATCGAGCGCCAGCGGCGGAATGATCGCGTTGACACGCGAACCGTCGGGCAGACGGGCGTCGACCATCGGACAAACTTCGTCGACACGTCGACCAACGCGCGAAACGATGCGGTCGATAATTTGCATGAGGTGCTTGTTGTCGCGGAAAACACACTGCGACTTCACCAACTTACCGCTCTTCTCGACATAAACATTTCGCGGTCCGTTGACCATGATTTCGCTGATGCTGGGGTCTTTGAGCAGCATTTCGAGCGGGCCAAGGCCAAACGTCTCGTCGAGAACTTCTTCGACCAACCGGTCGCGTTCGTTGCGGTTCAGAAACGTGTCTTCGGTGTCGCACAAATGCTCGACAACGAGCCGTATCTCGCGACGCAGCACGTCGCCTTCGAGTTCGCCCACACGCGAGAGGTCGAGCTTGTCGACGAGCTTCGTGTGAATGCGTCGTTTGATGTTATCGAACTCGGCCTCGCGGTCTTGTTGCGAAACCATCGATGGACTGGCAGGTAGCTTCGTCATATCGTCACAAAACGGTGTTCGAGTAAGTGTCGCAGACCTTGCGCGCACCTTCGTGGTGCTTGGCTCTGCCTAACTGTAGCTCAGCGTGGCGCACGTGGCGGATTTGCAACGCGGAAAGTGGAAGAACGTCGGTTCGTGACAGTCGTGACGTCTGTCGCGATTGTGAATACAGCCAATAGCCGACGAGCTAAGCCTAGTCGCGGTGTGTTTTAAA
>JBGSRO010000114.1:0-1876 GCA_041737535.1 Pirellulales bacterium
GAAAGCCGCTTTGACAGCGGGCGTCATTTCGGCTTCCAGTTCCGGCGGCAACTTGCTCATGCAAGTATTGGGGCCGAAATCGACCGTGCGAGTCTAGCCCGGTTTCTCGGGTGCTTGCACCGGGGCGTGAACGGTTACGGCGGAGAATGACGGTCACCCCATCGCCGATTGACATGCCGGTGGGATTCATCGCATCGAAGTCGTTGATACCTAGACCGGTGAACGTATAGGTAATGGGTGTGCCGGGGGTCGAGTTGGTGAATGTCATCGAACCGGGAGTTACCTGGCTGATGATTTCGACATCGAAAGTCGACGCTGTTTCGTCGAATGTTAAATTGTCGCCAAACATATTGGAGTACGTAGTGAAGTCCCCGGTCCAATTCGGCGTAAATGCGTCCCAAGCCGAGGGGAAAGTTGCATCCGATCCGACCCAGGTTAGGTTTGCAGCTTGTCCAAAAGCTGCCGGCGCAAAACAAAGCGCCAGTAACAAAGTGTGAGGTGCGATACGAGCCATGATTCGATTCTCCAGTTTCTTAAAAAAAGTGCCCTGTGTTACGACGATGTCAGCGTTCAGATTTTGTTCGAAGACCTGTGCTAGGTGTCTACCGAACAACGAAGTGCCGCGCCACTTCATGCTTAGACGGCATCGACTCAAATAAATGCCGAGTGTCGCAGCTGCCCGTTGCGACACTCGGCCAACGAATGGCTAGCACGAGCTAGCCAAGGTTTCTCCCGGTAAAGTGAATGTGAAAATTACGATCAAATTGATGTTGTCGCTGCGGGTGCCACTGGCTCTGCCAGTGCGGTCCAACGTTTGACACTGCGACCGTTTGCACTGGCAGAGCCAGTGGCACACAACCCTCATACTCGCATTTGACAATCCATTAGCAATTGTCTTTGTGTTCCCCCACGTTGTCTGCGGTTAATCGAAGGCTCGCGTTATTTGCTCGTCAAGTCGAGGTCCTTGGTCGCCGTCTTGCCGGCTTCGACATCGACGGAGAAACCCGAGGTTTTCGGTTCGGTATATTTGCGGGGAACGATCGATTCTCGCGGCGCTTCGGGATCCGTGGAGCCCCCCTCCTCATACGCGATCACTGCTAAGTCGTAACGCCCAGGTTGCAAGCCTTTCCCTTCGCGGGTGAGCACCCGATAAGTGCCGTCGGGCTTGATTTTTGCCGTCGCCGAATGACCCGAATCGCTGACGGCTAGCACTCGTCCGCTCGCCAGCAATTCGCCATCGAGTTTCACGGTACCGACAATGGAACTCCCACTGTCGACATCAGTGCATCCTACCATGATGCACAGAATCAGCAGTACGATCAATCGTTCTGCTAACTTTAATTGACGAGACGTTTGTGGTTTGCCGTGGGTCACGGTTTATTGTCGATTCTGTGTTGATTCTTCAAGGCAAAAAACGGATGAACGAACTCGTGCACCTACTGGCGAGTCGTGGCGAGATCACCCTGACCGGACAGATCGCCCGCATCGCGACTTGCCAATACACGCAATTCGCCCACTGCGATGTCTTCGGCAAGCAGGTGAACCGAACCATCGGCGTAGCAAATATGGGCACCGCCGGGATGCTCGGAACCGAGGCTCGTGTGATTGTTGCCATAGCCCGACGCAGGTTCGGTAGGAATCTCGCGAAAAGCTTCTTTCATGGGATAGCGAACGCTCTCGGCGGCGTAGACCCAACCACCACCCGTGGTACCTACGATCCAAGTGCGGGACGGACCCAATACTGTTCGGCACGAAATGCGTTGCGTGGCGGTTACGGTAGTTTGCGTGGAATGCAACGCCCGCTGTGGGGATCGGGTGGCGGAGAGTCGTGTACCGAATGAGCATTGGTTTACAGAAGTCGGGCTCGACGACCGCG
>JBGSRO010000115.1:0-50513 GCA_041737535.1 Pirellulales bacterium
GAAAGCCGCTTTGACAGCGGGCGTCATTTCGGCTTCCAGTTCCGGCGGCAACTTGCTCATGCAAGTATTGGGGCCGAAATCGACCGTGCGAGTCTAGCCCGGTTTCTCGGGTGCTTGCACCGGGGCGTGAACGGTTACGGCAAGTGGGAACGGTCACCACCACCAATGGCGGTCGCCTTCACGTTGGCGATGCCGCGAATCAGTCCGGGGTCTTCGCGGCCAACGACATGTTCGTCAGCGACCTGAACAATCCGGCCAGCGACCAGGGGGGCTTCCTTCGCGTCTCGAATGGCAGCACACTCACCCACGCGGGTAACATACTTGTCGCCAGCCAAGCCAACGAGTTCGGCCAAGTCCGCGTCGACGGCGCCAACTCGCAGCTTATCTCGACCGGACTCGCAGTCATCGGCCGCTTTGGCGAGGCAACGCTCGATGTGTTAAATGGCGGCGCGGTCCGAACGGATACCTACGTGCAGAGCTTTGATCCGGGATCGAACTCGACGACGAGCGTCACAGGCACAGCGAGCTTGCTCGATGTGGCCGGCGACATGGTCGTCGGTCGCGCCGGTGGCGCCTTTCTGGACATCCGGGCGGGTGGCCGAGCAGAATCGGGCGGGGCCACGCGGATTGGTGAGATTTCGAGCGCCGGGGCGATCAACGTCACCGGTGCCAACTCTACTCTTGAAGCCGGCACCCAAATCCAAGTCGGCGTCGGAGGCTTTGGCAGGCTCACTGTCAGCGACGGCGGCAACGTCACGACGCCCATCGTGACCGTGGGCGGTGCTAGTGAGTTGAGAGTCAACGACGCATCGGTGACAGGGGATGTGACGTTGCTGGCCAATTCCGTCATGCTCGCCGACAATGCGACGGTCGGACCCCTTACGCAACAAGCCGGCGCCGACCTGCAAGTCATCTTGCGGGGTACAAGCGATTTCGACAACCTGCATGTGAATGGCCCTGCTATCCTTCGGGGTGACCTGTTCGTGTTTCTCGACGATGGGTTTATCCCACAGGCGGGCGACTCGTTTGAGTTCCTCACTTCGTCGGGTGAGATCAGCGCAATCTTCGGCAGCCTGAACCTTCCCGCGCTCAGCTCAGGGCTCGAGTGGCAGTTCGATTTCGGTCCCCAGGCGTTGACGCTGAATGTCATCGGCGGCCTCCCCGGCGACTACAACCTCGACGGCACCGTCGATGCCGCCGACTACACCGTGTGGCGCGACAACCTGGGGACGAGCAACGTTGCCGCCGATGGCAACAACGACGGCACCGTCGATTCGCTCGACTACAACGTGTGGCGGAGCAACTTCGGCGCGTCGGCCAACGCTTCGCTTGGTGTGACCAGTGGTGCGGTACCCGAGCCGAGTTCGGTCGCAATCGGGTTGCTATCGCTACTCGGTTTCGCCTACGGCCGCAAAAAGGTGTCAGGAACCGTTTCCCTCCTTCTTCGGTCGTCCTCGTGGTCGCACTGTCGATTCCAGCCCCAGCTTTCGCACGATACGCTCGCTCCAAGCGTCGCTGCCCAACGGGCCGCCTCGCTCGACGCTACGACGAATCGCCGTTAGCTCCCCCTCGGTGTGCGGAGTGTTGACGTGTTCGACCCAGTTCGGTTTGCGTGGCTGAGGCCAAGGACAGACGAGCGCTTTGTCCTCGGCTGTGCCCCGCAGCCAACAAGCGAGGCTCCCCCAAGGCCACTCCTCTGCCCGCCGCACCAGATTCGCCCGTGCGGCGTTGCGTTCGATGTAGCGAGCCACGGTGTAGAAGTGTTCCCCTTCTTCCACCACAAACGACTTGAACCGCCCCTGGTAGACGTGCCCCGAACCGGTGGAGTGCCGGTGGGCGTGCCAACGCTGGGTGTGTGTAAGCGTGAGCCAGCCCACGAACTGCGACAACTCGCCGTCGTTGCGGGGCCACACCAGCAGATGCCAATGGTTGGGCATCAGGCAATAAGCCAGGAGTCTCGTTTGACTGCGCGCGACTGCTTGCCGCAGTACGCTCTCGAATGCGAGGTAATCGCCATCGTCCTCAAAGATCGTCATCCGCGCGTTGGCGCGGTTGAGCACGTGGTAAACGTATCCCCCTTCAGCGGTTCGCAGCGGTCGTCCCATGACGAGTGAGTATCGTCAACCGCGGCACGGATGTCAAGTATTGGTTCCTGACACCTTTTATTCGTTCACAGCCATCGTGCTGTGAAGTTGCTTGCTCCGTACGCCACGTGGTAGAATCTGGCGAGTCAAGACGGCTGTTGTTGTGGTTGACGTCGTTGCGAAAGTTGGGTGTCCCTCGAAAGCTTCCCCCCGAAAGGAAAGCGTCCTCCCTCGAAAGCGTCCGATCTCAAATGGATCAAGTTGAAGGGAGCAGGCAGAGAACCATTACCATGCGAAGGACAAGAACACCAAACAGAAGACGTTCATTGTTGGGTCGACTGCTTTTTTCAATCTCACGCTTAGCTAAAAAAACGCTGTATCTGATCGTTTTCATACCTCTCGCTATCGTCTTGGGGGTGATATCGGGATCGCTGTTAGCGAAAACCTACCAGGGAATAGCCGACATTCTGAAGAACAGCAAACCATGAGTAGAGTCGCAGTCTTCCAAGCAAGAAAAGGTGTCAGGAACCGTTCCTTCCATGTTACCCGCGCGTTCTCGCGCTTTAGCAATTGTGCGGTTGAGCACGTGGTAAACGTCTCCCCCTTCAGCGGCTCGCGGTGGTCGTCCCATGACGAGGGAGTAACGTCAACCGCGGCACGACCGTCAAGTTTTCGGTTCCTGACACCTTTTATTCCGGTCGGGCAGCAATCCATGCACAGGTCGCAGCAAGCGACGCGATACTCTTGGTCGCAAACTCCGAGTCGACGACGAGCTGGCCACTTTCGATTGCATTTGCAAGGGCGGCGTCGACGACTGGTGCAGAAGTCACTATTTCGAGTTGAGAATCGCGGAACACGGCTTCGTAGTCGTCGTGCCGCAAACGATTCATGTACATAAAACGATTGCCGGCAATTTGTTGCCATTCGCGATCGGCAAACTGCAAGAAATTACCTTGCGTAATCGTCGTGTCACTGTGAGCAAAGTGATCGCTGTAGTCGATCATGTGAATACTGACCCCGCTCGGTCTGAGTATCCGTCGGCCCTCTGCGAGTATGTCACGCAAAACGGACGGCGGAATGTGTTCCAAAACGGTGAACGAAGTTTGATAATCGACGCTATGGTCCGGAAGTGCTGTGTGAGCGGCATCAGACGGCGCGTGATATTCGATACCGGTCATTTCCAAAAGTCGCGCGAGCGAGAATTGCGATGGTCTCAGCAGCGACAGCAATTCGTTGAGCCTCGACACAACAAGCAGTGAGTCGAATCGGCGCTCGATTTCCGAGCGATGCGTGGCGATGTATTCAATCGACTCAACAACGAGTTCTTCGCGGAGATAGCGATTCAGATCGACCGTGACGACTTTGGCTGCACCCATCAGCCAGTAAGCAAGCGGAGCGTTAAGCATCCATCCCGTGCCAACCTCAAAGAAGGTTTTATCGCGTGGGTCTTCGCCGAGTCGCATCAATTGTTGCCAAGTGTCGATGCCTGCGGCGAGGCGTTTGGTGGGATTCACCCTCCGCAGACCGCCTGCCATTCGCTGCATTTGATAGTACACGCGATTCGAGAGTCCACTGGGCAGCTTGGCGATAGCATTCTGGATGCGTGCTTTGTTTTTCCAGTTCATAGCGCCGGTTCTCGATTCTGACAGATTCGACCTTCGATGCCGCTTATAACGCTGAGGAAACCGAGTGTCGAGGTCAGCTCATCGCGTGGTTGGCGCCGGGGTGCATGTCAGCTTTTACGCCGCCGTTCACCGCCCCCAAAACGTCAATAGGAGATTTTGTCCTTTTTGGTTTAAACTGGGGGCATTGGGCAAGAAAAGGTCAAGAAAGGGTGCCGGGAACCGTTCCTTCCATGTTACCCGCGCGTTGGCGCGGTTGAGCACTTGGTAAACAAATCCCCCTTCCTCAGCTCGCGGTGGTCGTCCCATGACGTAGCAGTAACGTCTACCGCAGCTCGACCGTCAAGTATTCGGTTCCTGAACCCTTTTACTCAAAATTCGGCAATCCCAAAAAAACTTTCTGGCAAATGATTGACGGCCCCCCGCAGGCGTGATAGTCTACTTCTCAGTCGAGGGAGGGGGTACCAACTCGGCCGCTGGCGATTTGTGTGCGCCGGCCTCGAATTCCACTCTGGTGTTCGATTATCCCCAAGAGAAAAATTTCGGTCACGATCGATTTGGAGGGCCAGTGATTCGGGATATTGGTTTCAAAGTGATTTGATTTGATTAGTTGACATTTCTTGCTTCTTGATTTAACCACGACAGGATTCTAATGGACCGCAAATTATCGCTGCTCGCAGCCCTGGCTGCCTCTCTCGTCGCTACATCGGCAACAGCCGACACCCAGATGATTTCTTTTAGCGACTCGATCCCCAGTCAAACTACGAGTTTTGACGACACGCTGACGATTCCGTTGTTCGATTCAACCTTGGGTGAGCTCTGCGAGGTAAAGTTGGTGCTGCTCGGTGATGTTTCGGGCACCGCAAGTTACGAGAATCTCGATACTTCACCCGCGAACATAACACTGAGTCTCATCGCAACACTTACGCTACAGCGTCCTGACCTCAGTTTCCTCGTCGACGTGGTGCCGCTCGCTAACCAACTCGACTCGCCTTCCGCATTCGACGGAATGATCGACTTTGGCGGAACTTCGGGCAACTCGTTCACAGGGCTGTCGGGAAATGCGATGGATATGGTGGTGCTGACTGACGCACTTGACCTAGCTCTTTTTACCGGTGTCGGTTCACTCAGCTTGCCAGTGTCGGCCGCTGGTATGTCGAATGCCTCGGGAGGTGGAAATATAATCTCGCAGTTTTCCACAAGTGCTGGTGCTGGCGTCGAGGTGACATATACCTATAAGACCGCGCCCGTCCCCGAGCCAACCAGCATCGCCGTCGTTGGCCTCGGCTTGGTCGGTGTACTCGCTGTCCGTCGCTATACACTGGCTGCCTAGTTCTCAGCCACAGTCAATAGCTCAACAAAGATTTCACCCGAGTTCGCGTCACTGTCGCGGACTCGGGTTTTTTTGTTTAGCTCGAAACGCCAAAGGGTCGGCAGTCGGAGCCACTGCCTGACAGCCTGCGTCTCGTACGCCAACGCGCGAAGATTGACAAAGGATAGTGGCACAGGAATTCGGACGTTGGTGGATTCGCTAGATACAAATTGCGGCAACCTTGTTAGGGGGAAAACGCTGGCAGCCGAAGCCGACTAGTGATAGGCTGATTCCACCTTAGGCCGTGATGTGGCTTTATTCGCACGACGAACCATGGTCGACGACGACTCACCTTTGACCAGCGATCATCGCGAAACGGTGGCGACGACTCACCGCGCACAGTCGCGGATGTTTGGACCCTATAAGTTGCTGGAACTTATCGGCAGCGGCGGAATGGGCGAAGTTTGGATGGCCGAGCAGCGCGAGCCGGTGCGGCGTCGCGTGGCGTTGAAACTCATCAAAGCCGGGATGGACAGCGACGAAGTCGTCGCGCGCTTCGAGGCCGAGCGTCAGGCGCTCGCCATGATGGACCACCCCCACATCGCCAAGGTGCTCGACGCAGGGCAAACTCTTGAGGGGCAACCTTACTTCGTGATGGAATTGGTTCAAGGTATTCCCATCACCAATTACTGCGACAAACATAAGCTTTCGCTTGATGAACGGCTGCGACTATTCGCGGCGACTTGCAAAGCGGTACAGCATGCCCACCAAAAGGGAATCATCCACCGCGACATCAAGCCGAGTAACGTGCTCGTGACGGTTCACGATAATCAGCCGGTCCCGAAAGTGATCGACTTTGGACTCGCCAAGGCGCTGCAACACCAAACGCGGCTCACCGATCGGACTTTGTTTACCGAATTCGGGCAAGTTCTCGGAACGGTGCAATACATGAGCCCTGAGCAGGCCGAGCTCAATGGAATGAACGTCGATACACGGACCGACATCTATTCGTTAGGTGTGGTGCTGTACGAACTGATGACTGGTAGCACGCCGCTCGACATGAAAACGATCGGTGATCGTGCTGGTCTCGAAGTCTTGCGATACATCAGTGAATTCGATCCTCCTCGCCCCAGCACGCGATTGAGCGAAGCTGCCAAGGGCGATGCGGGCGAATCGCTTAAATCAATCAGCGAACTGAGGCGCGTCGAAAGCGCACGGCTGTTGCAAACCCTACGTGGCGATCTCGATTGGGTCGTGATGAAAGCATTGGAGCGTGACCGGACGAGGCGTTACGCGACGGCCGATGCGTTTGCCGACGATGTCGAGCACTACCTCAACAACGAAGCGGTCGAAGCACGCCCCCTTCTCTCGGCTATCAATTGCAAAAGGCTTTCCGCCGGCATCGCGTCGCCGTGATGACGGCGGCGGCCGTTCTCTTGTCGTTGGTGGCTGGCATCGTCGGTACAACGTGGCAGTCACTACGAGCAACGGAGGCCGGGCGTAATGCGATTGCATCAGCAGTCGTAGCAAAGAGCGAGGCGGCTCGCGCCGAAGACGCGCTGTCGCGCCTTGAGGTACGTCGTCGCGAAGCAGAACAGGCTCGCCAGGAAGCGTTGCTGCGGCAGCAGGAAGCCATCGCTCAGCGTGACAAGACGCAGCAGCTCATGGATTTTCAGTCAGCCGAATACGCACTCCGCGACGGTGATTTGCAGGAAGCCATGCAACGACTCACGGCAGCCGAGCGGCTGAGTTCCAACTGGGAATATGGCAACTTTTTCGGCCAAATCGTGAATAAAGCTCGCGAGCACTTTGCTCCTGTTCGCCGCTGGCCCGTTCGCGAGGGTCCCCAATCGGGGCTTCTCGTCGTACCGAAGTCCACCGATGAATTAGAGCGCGGAGTTGCTTGGGCCGTATTCGCCTACGCAGATGAGCTTCGCTGTTACGACACGGCCAACGGCACGTTGCTTGGATCGCATCCGATTGCCGGCTCGAAAAATGGCGACGGGTCTATCCCGCCAGGACTTGTCACTATCGAGAGCGTCGCCGCTAAGAGTTCGACGGCACGACCGCTGGTCGCGCATATCGACGGAAGCGGGAGATTGCACGTCCATCGTTTGCCATCGCTTGAGGTGATGGCAACCCGACCCGAGACGTATCGCTTCGGGGTACTCGCAGCCGCTGACGATTCGACATCACTTGCAACTGTTGATTCCGATGGAGTTGTCACGGTTGTTGATGCGATGAGCGGCGAAATTATCGCGAGAAAGTCCCCCGACCGAATCGACCAGGTCAGGCGTATGGCAATCTCTCCCGACGGCGAGATCGTAATTTTTGCCTCGACAAGTACGGAATTTGCGCCCCAGTTGTGGAGTTGGCGCGAAGATCAACTTATCGATGTTCCAACGCGATTGCAGTGGTTTGCATTCGCGGACGAGGCGACAATTGTGGGCCAGCATAGTTATTCCACGCTCGGTGAAAAGAGTCAGTAATTTGTTCACACATTGAAGAATGGACGAGTTGATTCAACAATCGGGTCGAGCTACTTCTCGGGTTTCGCGTCTGACTACTTTTCTGGTTGGCGGATTCCGAATGGAGTGGGTGCCCTACAGTACGAAGAGAGCTCACTGGGCATCAGGACGATTGTCGCTGGTGAGACAAATCGATCGGCCGATCAAAACGGAGTCGAACCGCCGGCCGATATATCGATCCGACAATTGTCGACGGCTCTGCTACCTGTGACAAAGTCGGGTGTCGCAAGTCTGCAACCACGGTTGCTCGATGTTGACAAGTCTACAATGGGCTTGCTGATGATCGATGGCGAAACGGCCCGATTGCTAGCGCCTCAGCCCCGCACGCTCGCTATCGTCGATGGCGATCTAAGAGCGAGTCCGACAGTTGCGTCCGCACAAGTCGCGGAGACACCCTGTTTGTTTTGGTCAGCGTCTCATTCTGGCAGCTTACTCGCCACTTATAACTACCGTCGAATTGATTTGTACCAGATCGGTGACGACCGTTCTTTAAAGGCGACACTATCTGCCAAAGTAGAACCTCCGGCGGGACTCAATGGCGCGAAGCATCAAATTGCTTTCCTGTCGCTGTCCAATGATGGAAAGACTCTCTGGGCTCTATGGGAAGGTGCCGATACGTTTTACTTTACCGAACGCGACACTTCTCGCGATCTCATGGCAGTGAGCTATCGCGTTTCGCAACAACCACGCAAGAGCCTCGCGTCGCTCTTTAGTGGAGAACTTCCCATGCTGCCCGAAGTAAGGTCGTTTCGCCTTTCGCTTCACCCTTCTGGGGCCATAAGAATCGGCCGTGCGTTTTTTATTAGTTCGGACGACTCAACCTTGTACTTCGCAACGGAAAAGGCAGTTGCCGGATATGACGCGACCACCGGCGAACTCCGCTTTCAACTGCCCGAGGCGCATAGTTTTGCGGTTTCGCCCGACCGGCGATATGTTGCCACAGCAAGCTATCGCAGGAGTCAACCAATAGCCGTTTGGAATACCACCGACGGAACAAAATGCTTTGAAAGCGACGAGAAATTTAAGTTGGTGCGCATGGCATTTGGAAGCGACAGTCGAAGTCTCTGTGTCGGCACTCAAGAACAACAGTTTATCCAATTCGACGTCGAGTCAGGGGAAATTGAGCATTCGATGCAAACGGCGGTCGCTCCGGCTGCCATGCTGCCCGGTGGCGGGCGATATGTCGGATTCTTGCCGATCAATGGACCAACGGGTGAATTCGTGCTAGCCGACACAGCGAACGGTCGCCGAGTTGCGTCGCTGTCAGACGAAGCCCATGTCTTGACCCAATGCAGCATTGATTCCGGCGCACGCTGCATTTCGCTTCTCAACAAGTATAAAGTCCGGCTGCTCCATCGAATGACAGCCGATGAAGCAGCTTTATCTCTACTATCCCATGACATCGCGCTCGAAAAACAGTGGTTTGAGCGGCTTATCAAGCATTATTCGAATCGTCCGCCGAGGACCGCAGTCGACGCCAACTAGTGACGCGGCAGGTCGATTGAAACGATCGACGGAGGACCCGCGAAACGCGATAGGCTCGGACTTTGATACTTTTACAAGCACCGAACTCCGAGGCTCGAACCCCACGCCATGCTGCGCTACAATCGGAGCTTTACCCGCTGACTCAATCCTCAATTAATTGCAATGGCCACCAAGAAACTCCCCCACCGTACGAAAGTCAAAGCCGAAGATACCTGGGACTTGTCGAGTCTCTTTGCGGCCGACACCGACTGGACTGTTGCGCTCGAGAAGTATCGCAAGCTGGCCAAAGGCTACGAGAAGTTTCGCGGCACGCTGGGCGAAGGGCCGGCGCAACTTGCCAAGCTATTTGACTTCGACATCAAGCTCGACCGCCTGGCCGAGCGGGTTGGAACTTACGCCTATCTCCGCCTCAGTGAAGACTCAGGCAGTGGCGAGGCTCAGCGGATGGTGGGCCTCTACCAAAACGTCATCACCGGCGCGGCCGAGGCGGCGAGCTACATTCGGCCCGAGATTCTCGCGCTGCCTGCGGCCAAGCTCAAAAAGTATCTCGCCGACAAGTCGCTGGCCAAGTACCAACTCAAGCTCGAGCGGATGGTCCGCTACAAGCCTCACACGTTGACCGGCGGTGAAGAGCGGCTGCTCGCCATGCAAGGTGAAATGGCGGGGACCGCGCAGACTGCCTTTCGCCAACTGACCGATGCCGACCTGAAGTTTGGCGAGATCGAAAATGAGAAGGGCGAAAAGATTGAACTGGGCCATTCGTCGTTCTCGGCCTTCCTGAACTCTCCGCAGCGGAGCGTCCGCAAGCAAGCATTCGAGCAATTCTACGAACAGTTTGCGGGGCACGCGAACACGCTCGCCGCGACGCTCAATGGTTCGATACAAAGCGATGTCTACTACGCCCGCGCACGCAACTATCCCAGCGCCCGCGAGGCGTCGCTGTTTGCCGACAACGTGCCGACGAGCGTGTACGACAACTTGATCGCTGCGGTGCACAACAAGCTGCCGGCCCTCTATCGCTATTTGGAAATCCGCCGGCGGCTCATGAAGCTCAAGACGATTCATCACTACGATACTTATGTGCCTATCCTCAGCGACCTCAGCGTGTCGCACACATGGAATCAAGCAGTCAAGGTCGTCGTCGATTCGCTTGCGCCGCTGGGCGACGAATACTGCGGCGTGTTGCACCAGGGACTCACCACCGCACGGTGGTGCGACCGGTATCCGAACCAAGGCAAGCGAAGTGGCGCGTTCAGCAGTGGTTCGTTCGACGGTATGCCTTACATTTTGATGAATTATCAGCCCGATGTGCTGAACCATGTCTTCACACTGGCCCACGAAGCGGGGCACTCGATGCACAGTTACTATTCGTCGAAGAATCAGCCGTTTCAGTATTACGACTACACGATCTTCGTCGCAGAAGTGGCCAGCACGTTCAACGAAGAACTGCTCGGTAAATATATGATGGACCGCGCGAAGGACGACCAAGAGCGAGCCTATCTCGTCAATCGCGCGATCGACGACATCCGAGGCACAATCATCCGGCAGACGATGTTCGCCGAGTTTGAGAAAGTCACGCACGCGATGGCCGAGGCGGGCGAGCCGCTGACGGTCGATAGCATCAAAGCCGCCTACCGTAAGCTGCTCGACCTTTACTTTGGCGCCGACTTCACAATCGACCCCCAGCTCGAACTCGAGTGTTTCCGAATCCCTCACTTCTATAACGCATTCTACGTTTACAAATACGCCACCGGCATGTCGGCGGCCATCGCGCTCAGCAAGCGTGTACTCGAAGGGGGCCAAACCGAACTGAACGACTACCTAGGCTTCCTTAAAGCAGGCTGCTCAAAGTGGCCACTCGATATTTTGCGCGACGCGGGGGTCGACATGGAAAAACCCGGTCCCGTCGACACGGCACTGAGTGAGTTCGAGCGGCTCGTCGACGAGCTCGACGAGTTGTTGTAGCGCAAAAGGGTGTAGCGCAAAAGGGGACATTCAACTTAAACGAGAGTCGTCGATTTGAACTGCCAAGGCGCTTAGCCGTTTAAGTTGAATATCCCCTTTTTCCGTCGTCAATAAGCCCGGTTAACAAAGAACCGAACTTCCCCTTCAAACATCCGCTCGCTGCTCGTCAGCGGCGCGGCGTAGCCGAGGGTGAACGTCGTTGTGCCGACGACCGCGTGGCCGCCAATGGTGGCGTTGAGTACCGACAGGTCATCGTCGGCGCTGCCGAGCGTTTGGACACCATCGGTAATAATGTCGGGGTCGTTGATGCTGCCGGCGTAATGCAGCTCGGTCGACCACGCGAGCCCTTGGCGGCGATCGCAGGGGCACATGACTTCGTGAACCCAACCGCCATAGCCGACGTTGAGCGAGGCGATGTTGGTCGTGTTCCAGACGCCAAACGGAACCAGGTCGGTTCCCACGAGGGTCGACACACTGTTGCCGGTGGTGTCGAAGTCGTAAGTCATGAATGCGTGGGCGAATCGTGAGCTTCCTTGTGGCGAATAGCCCCAGGCGAGGAACGGCACCAAGTGAACCGATTCGTTTTCGATGCGAAGAACGTCGGCACCGTTCACTTGAACGACAACATCGTCTCCCGTCGGGAGCAGCACGCCGAGACCGGCCGCCAAAACCCAATCTCGCTGGGCGGCGAGCACAAGTTTCGTGTTCACGAGTGCGTTGCCAAACTCACCCCTGCCTGTATCGGGCGCGAGAGGACTGAAAGTGCTGTTGAGAGTGAGCGACATGGGAAGCCGCACTTCGATCGAGCCGAGACCATCGCCGAAAGTTTTCTCGACACCCGGCGCGAAGCGATTGACACCGACACCGCCGGGCAAGAGCTGCGCTCCATGAAAATAGCTGTAGTCGAAGTAAACGCGATCCTGCGGCAGCGCGGCATTGTTATCGTAGACGCGCGGTCGACCACCAAGGTCGGTTGGCCCCGCGCCAGGCACCGACAATTTTAGTCGGTCGTTTAAGTCAATCATTCCATCGCCATCAATATCGGCAAAGAATTGATAGCAAGAGAACGAACCACCGAAGAAGTCGCCCATCATTTTCGGCGTCCGCGCGAGCCGAGCCGAGAAGTCGCCCTGCGGCACCGGTGTTGTGCTGCGATCGGCGGCCGTTTGAGCCGGGATGCGCGAATCGGATGGCAACGACGATGGCAAATCGTCGGGCGCGGGCAAAGGCAATGTCGGTCGTCGCGGGCCACCGGGCGCGTCAGGGAGTTCGAGCGATTCGTCACCCGTCGGCGCAGGCAGACCGGCCGGCAGCGGCGCAGTTTGCGCATCGCATTTCGCCGGTCCTAGCAATGCGAACAGTGTGGCAACAAATACCCACAGCGCGAAACGAAACTGCGACATACCCCGCCCCCCCAATGGCCCAGATCGAACGATACCCTCTCGCTCTGTATCGGTTCGGCAAACCTTGCCGGTTGAGACGATTGATGGCAAATATTACAGATAACCGCAATTTGCGGGCGCGGTTCCGAACAGTTCTGTTTATAATTCGGCCTACTGGTGGCGAGCAGCACTGGGTCACAGCGTCGATTGCCACAAGCAACTTCATTCTCTGGCGAACTTGGGGAGCACAATGGTCGAGAATCGTTTCAAGCTATTGATGGCGGGCTTTTTGGCACTCATCGCGGCCGGTGTTGGCTTCGCAGTGCGAGCCGCCCTTCTCAAACCCTGGTCAGAGGAATTCGGCTTTACTTTTACCGAGTTGGGGCAGATCACTGGCGGAGGCTTGCTCGGTTTTGGTGTTGTGATTTTGTTTACCGGCTTCCTGCTCGATCTATTGGGCTATCGCCGTCTGCTGTTCATTGCTTTGGCATGCCACGTCGTTTCTGCGGTCATGTTGTTCTTTGCAACTCCCGTCTTTGAGTCATTGGGTCAGGACGCAACATATCAAGTGCTTTTCTGGTCGACATTCATTTTTGCTGTTGGAAACGGTATTTGCGAAGGTGTTATCAATCCACTGACGGCGGCCATCTACCCACAGCAAAAGACACACTACCTCAACATTCTGCACGCCGGTTGGCCGGGAGGCTTGGTCATCGGCGGGTTTATCGCCTTGTTAGTCGGCGGCGGCATTTCATGGGAGATACTACTGGCAACTTACCTCATACCCGCGGCTATCTATGGTTACATCACTCTCACCGAGCCATTCCCCAAGACGGATGCTCAAAAAGGCGAAATCTCCTACGCCGGCATGTTACAGAACTGTCTGGTCCCGTTCTTCTTTTTCTTGTTGGTCGTCCACGCGATGGTCGGCTATGTCGAACTTGGAACCGACAGTTGGATCGTAAAGATTTCTGGTGTGATTCTCGACGATGCCACGAAGGGTCCGATGATTCTGATCTATGCGTCGGCCTTGATGTTCGCCTTGCGATTCTTCGCAGGACCTATTGTGCACAGGATTTCGCCGCTCGGATTGCTTTTCGTTAGCGCATGCGTTGGCGCGGTGGGACTCTACCTCATCAGTGTCGCTGGCACTTTTGGCGGTAATGCTCTGTTAATGATGATCCTTGCCGTCACCGTTTATGCCTTGGGGAAAACCTTTCTCTGGCCCACAATGCTTGGCGTGGTGGGCGACCAATTTCCACGCAGTGCAACCGTTGCGATGGCGCTATTGGGAGCGGCGGGCATGTTATCGGCTGGTTATCTTGGGGGTCCCGGAATCGGTTTCGAACAAGACCATTTCGCGTCCGACAAACTTGTCGCAACATCGCCGGAGACATACGAAAGAGTCCAAGCGGACAATGAGAATCGCTTCTTGTTCTTCACGACAAAGGGACTCAATGGTTCAAAGGTAGGCGTCATCGAAGACAACGGCAAAGGACTCGAATTAGATAAACAAATCGCGCAGGAAGCAGGAGAATGGGAGACCAAGAAGTATCAGAAGTTGCGCGAACTCGACACTTGGTGGCAAGAAACGGAAAAGCCACGCGCCGAGGCCGACAAGCCGGCAGTTAAGGAAGCCGGCTTGTATGGCAGCCGCATGGCTATCAGGCTCACGGCGCTCGTTCCCGCGACGATGGCCGTCTGCTACCTGCTGATGATTCTCGGCTTTAAAGCCAAGGGGGGCTATAAGGCAGTCCCCCACGGAGAACCCGAAGAAACACCTTATTAGCACAGTGGGTCGAGCTGTCGACGTAAGATGCCGGTGCGCACCAATTCCCCCGAACATCAGGTGCTCTTCGAACTCATTGCCTCGGTAATCACATCGACCTTTTCTTGCAATTGGTCGATGGCTGCTTGAATCGCTGGTTGGGCTTGTCTCGAAGCCGAATCGGGCGGCACCGTGCCCAATAAGTCGATGGCAGCGTTGAGTTGATCGATTGCCACCTTCGGTAGCTTCGATTCTTCGAGCGCCGTCGCCATTTCCAAACCATAGTCGACCAGCAGATTGAGGGCCGAGGCCTTCGCCGGGTCGATTTTAATCGCGTTAACGAGCGAATGGCGACACTCGGCAAGCATGGCGTAGCCTCGCGTGTCGCCAGCTTGCAACAGGGCGACGCCCAAGTTGTGTTGAGCCTTCGCTTGGGTCACTCGAAATCGAATCACGTTGGGGTTTTCGTACAGCAACAATTCGACCACATCGAGCACATCACCAAAGCTGGCGATCGCTTCATCGATTAGTCCAAGCTCGTACTCGGCGGCACCGCGCGCTTCGTAGCTGGTTGCCAACAGCCACAGTATTTGTTGATCTCGATGCTCGCGAGGTATCGACTCGAGCAGCTTACAAGCTTGCTTTCGCCAGTCGAGCGCTTCTTGCGAATCTAGCGACAAGTCGCACAGGTCGGCCGATGCGTTGAAACCAAGTGCTTTATCGCGAACGACGGCATAGTTGTTGGGGTCGGCGTCGAGCAAAGAATCGCGAATTTTTTGAGCGGCCCGATTTAGCTTGCGAACTTCATCGCCACGACGGGAAACGCCATCGGTGACTGATCCAGAGGAGTAGACGATGGCCAAATTCATCTGGCTGTTTGCCAATAGCCGCTGTGACTCGACATCGGTGGGGTCGGCATCGACAGCCTTCTGTCGCCACCGAACCGACTCCTCGGCGTGGAATCGCAGCTTCGCAACGTCGTCGTCGTTGACGGAATCGAACTCGTCGTCGCTGTCGAGTTGGCCCTGATAGGTTTTCGTCAACTCGTTTTCAAGCTGCCCCAATGCGGCAAAACGAACGGCATCGCCGGGCGACTCGCGAAGCAGTTGCTGTTCGTAGGCGAGCGCGTCGGACAGCGAGTTTCTCGCGTTCGCCCAATCTCCGAGCGAAGCCTGCACACGCCCCAACATCAACGTCGCTCGCGCCAGCTTCGGCAGCGACGCGTGGCCTCCGGCGATCAGTTCTTCGTAGTAACCCTGCGCGATGCCGAGCAGCGTGCGGCGGGCCTCGATCACCCCGGGCTCGTCACCGAGCAGGTCTTCGCTGGCAAAGACGAACGTATCGTCGATCGCCTCGCTTAGTTTGTCAGCATTCGCCTCGGCTTGCGCCAGCGCCCGACTGGCCGAGATCGCGAAGTAAGTTGAGACGATCGTCGCGCCGACCATCGTCGCCACGATGGTGCCGATGAGCGTGGCAATCGCCGGATTGCGTTTGACCCAGCGAAGCGCGTGCTGCGCCGAACTGATTCTGCGGGCAGAAATCGGATAGCCATCGAGATAGCGCCGCAGGTCGTCGGCTAGCGCGGTGGCTGATTCATATCGCTCGGCCGGATTTTTCGCCAGACACTTCTCGCAAATCGTACGCAAGTCGAGTGGCACGCTCGCGGGCAAACTCGTCGGCGCATCGGTCCGAACCATCTCGAGGGTCTTAAGCATCGTTTCGCCCCGGAAAGGGGGGCGACCCGAGAGGAGCGCATAGAGGACGGCGCCGAGCGCGTAGATGTCAGTGCGGTTGGTGATTGCATCGTTCCTCCCCTCGGCCTGTTCGGGGGCCATGTAGCTGGGGGTCCCCATCACCTGGCCCGTCACAGTGAGCCCGCTCGCTTCGCCGGTGGCGAGTTTCGCGAGACCAAAGTCGGTGAGCTTCGGCTGAAGCTCGCCGTTCGGCAACGTGGCAAGCAAGATGTTCGCCGGTTTAATGTCGCGATGCACGACGGCGTGGTCGTGAGCATACTGCACGGCGCGGCTGGTCTGCTCGACGAACTTGGCGGCGAGTTGGGGAGTCGGTCGCGTGGCGTCGCTGAGATAGTCGCCGAGGCAGCCCCCTTCGACCAGCGCCATCGCGTAGTAGTGCATGCTGTTCGCTTCGCCGACGTCGAACACCTGAACGATGCCGGGGTGATCGAGCTTCGCCGCCGACTCGGCTTCGAAGTAGAAGCGGGCGACCTGTTCTTCGCTATCGAGCACCCTCGCGGGAATAATCTTCACCGCGACATATCGGTTCAAGCTCCGTTGAAACGCGCGATAGACGGTTCCCATTCCCCCCGCGCCGAGTCGTTCGAGCATCTCGTACTCGTCGTCGAGCACTCCCGCGACCGAGGGCTTGGCCGGGGCGTCGGCTCCGACTTGCACTGTCGCCCACTGATCGACGACCGCCTGTGTCTCGCTGCTCTCATCGAGCCGATCGCCCGGACAGATCGTTGCATGAATGTCGTGGGGCGCGGCGATGCCCGTGTAGGCGACCGTCTCGTGATCCGAAGCATCAAGTGGGCCCCCATCGAGGAAACCGACTTGTTCGGCCTCCCGATGAGCCACCAGCAATAATTCCACTTCATCGGCGATAGCTGCATCGGTCTCGCGCAACTGCACGATAAACGCCATGCGCTCGGCTGGCGGCAAATCGATTGCCTGCGCAAGAAGTTCGTTCGGCGTGGCGGCGTGTGCGGGGTTCATGAGTAACGCGACGAAAATCTGGATGGACGAATTTTTAGTTTAGCTTACGAAGCGACCTTGGCAGCTAGTTCTTTTCGACGCAACGACGCAAAGACGCGCAGAGAAATTAAGAATAAGAGTGGAAGTCGCAAATCCTTACCTTTGCGCCTCTTTGCGCCATTGCGTCGAAATCATAAGAATTGCCCTTTGTCTGTCGGCTACCGGTCGCTCAATTCGCGAAACAGCCAAGCCTTGGCCGCCGCGAAGTCGCTTTTCACGGTGCGGGGTGAGACTCCCGCCAGTTCGGCCGTCTCTTCGACCGAATAACCGCCGAAGTGCCTGAGTTCGACGACCGATGCTTGCCTCGGTTCGATTTCGGCGAGCCGCTTCAGTGCCGCGTGGAGCGCGAGGAGTTCGTCGTCTTGTGCCGTTTTCTTCGAGCTGGCGATATTCTCGATCTGGGCCGAAGACCGCCGCCAGTTGCCGCCGCCTCGTTTTTGAGCGCGACGCCCGCGAGCGTGATCGACGAGAATCCGCCGCATCGCCTTGGCGGCCATCACGTAGAAATGATTTCGGTCGCTGAACTCGATGGGATTCTCGTCTCCCACAAGCTGTAGATAAGCATCGTGAACCAGCAGGGTGGCCTGCAGCGAATGTCCCGGCTGCTCGGCCCTGAGCCGCCCCTCGGCGAGCCTGTGCAACTTGTCGTAGACCGCTTGCAAGAGTTGCCCTCGAGCACTGTCGTCTCCTTGGGTGGCTTGCCTAAGCAGCAAGGTCATGGCGTGTTGGTTAGCTTCCACGAGCGCTGGTTTCGCTGGTTAGGTTGCGAGAAAAAGCCACTTCCACAGCAATCTACCACGTTCGCCAACTTTTCTCAAAATCTATTGCCCCCAACCGGTCGATCGTCCGCTTCCGATGGTGAGCAACCAATCGAAACGGTCGCGAGTCGATAGCCTCTTGCGAATCGCGACACGTTGGGGGGCCGGTGGCCCGGGCCAAAAGTTGGCCCGGGCTATTCGGCTGCGCGGGTGTATAATCAGAGATGAAAGATCCGCCGATGAACACAGATAGACGCAGATGGCGAGCGAACATCGACCGCGAAACTCGAAAGTCAAGTCACTCATTGGATGGTGTGTTGCGCTAGCGATTATCGCTTGGTGTATTTTGGCGATTTTGCCGGCCGGAAAGTCAGGGCCGCACGCGCGCGGTGTCAGCAACGAGCGGGTACTCGATTCGATCGAGTCAGCGATTGCCTTTCCCGGCGAATTGGGATGGCTGTGGATTGCGCGACCGTTGCTCGTTAACGCGGTGACTGATCTTAAATCAGATTTGCAGCCGGCCATCGCCCTCGCCGGACTCATCACCTGCGATGGCCACATCGAACCAGCGTGGCAACTGGCTCGCACAAGTCCATCGAGACTCATCGCGCTTGCCGAATCGATGCAGCATCTGCCCGATGCGGCAATGCGGATTGAGCTCTATCACTACTTACTCTCGTTGGCGGCCAGTGACGCGCCACCGATTGATGTGACGTGTAACATTGACGATTGGCCGACCGTTCGTGCGGCGGCGTTGCGGGGGATGGCGCTCGTCCCTGCACGCGATGACGAAGTCGAGCGATTGTGTGCGCTGATGGGGCGTGAGTCGCAGTTTTCGGCGGCTGTCGCCGACGCAAGGGCAAAGCTCGCCGAGCCACGTGAATTGTTCGTTCGCGACTTCACTCGCAAATACGCGACCGACGATGTCGGCAACGTGCTAAGCGAAGACTCGCGCGCGTCTTTGCCGCGCGGACGACGACTCTTTCATGAGTTGTCGTGTCATAAGTGCCACAATGTCTCGGGGCCATCGAGCCCGCTGGGGCCAAGTCTCGCGGCCGCGACTTTCCGCGACGATCCGCAGGTCATCTACAAGTCGATCGTCAAACCCGACGCCGAAGTGGCCGTCGTGTACCGCGAGCATCTGCTGATTGTCGGTGGAAAAGTGTTAACCGGTTCGCTCATCGAGAGCGCCGACAACTATGTCGTGATCGTGACCGATCCGCTGGGCGATTGCGAACCAATGAAAATTGCCCGTGACGAACTCGAGGAGCCCCCGAGCGAGTTAAAGTCGTCGCCAATGCCGAACGGGATGGCCGATGGGTTGACCGTCGCCGAGCTGCGCGACCTCGTGATGTTCGTCGCCGCGCGGGGGCAGATGGATGGTTGGCCGTGAGTCCGACGCCGCGAGCCGCTTACGTCCATGTGCCATTTTGTCGTCACAGGTGCGGGTACTGCAACTTTACGCTCGTCGCAGGGCGCGACGACTTGAAGCCCGCCTACCTGGCGGCAATCGCCAGCGAGCTCGCGGGCGAGCCACAACCGGTCGACACCCTCTACTTCGGCGGCGGCACGCCGACTCGTTTGTCACGGGGCGAATTTCAGCAGTTGAGCGAGGTCGTGCTAACGCGGCATCCACTTGTGGACGGTTATGAATGGACCGTCGAGGCCAACCCGGCCGATCTCGATACCGACTACATCGCGATGCTCGCTCGACTCGGTGTGACGCGGCTTAGCCTCGGCGGCCAATCGGTTGACGACGCGAAGCTGAAACTGCTCGAGCGCGATCATCGCGCGGTCGACATCGCGCGAGTCACTCAATTAGCACATGGAGTTGGGCTCGCGGTCGCGCTCGATTTGATCTTCGCAGCGCCGGGCGAAACCTTAGCAGGTTGGCAGCGCGATCTCGATGCGGCGATTGAACTTGGCGTTGGCCATGTTTCAAGTTATGGCCTGACCTTCGAGAAAGGAACCTTGTTTTGGAACCGCCAGCAGCGGGGCGACTTGCCGTCACTCGGTGAGTCGCTCGAGCTCGCAATGTACGAACTCGCGATCGACCACCTCACCAGCGCTGGCTTCGCGCACTACGAAGTCTCAAATTTCGCGAAGCCCGGCGCGCGGAGTCGCCACAACCAAGTTTATTGGTCGGGCGACGGATACTTTGCCTATGGGCCCGGAGCGTCGTGGTCTGTGCCCCCCACTCGCGCGACCAATCATCGCAGCACAACAACGTGGCTTCGCCGAATCGAGTCAGGCGTATCGCCGCTTGAGTTCACCGAGACGCTGACGCGCGAACAGCTCGCCCGCGAGCGGCTCGTGTTCGGATTGAGGCAACTCGCCGGAGTCGACACGGTTGCATTTCACCAAGCGACCCGGCTGACGGTTAACGAATTGGCAGGGCCAGCAATAGAAAACTTCTGTCGGCTGGGGCTGCTCGAGCATGTGGGTGACAGGCTCAGGCTCACCCGCCACGGTCTCGTGGTGAGTGACTCGCTGTGGCCCGAGCTATTGTGACGCCGTTGTCGCGCGAGGCGATGGCATGCCGCTCCGACTCGACCGTCCCCAGGCGATCAGCGCAGCAAGGCTTAACGCGATCCCCAACCAAATCGGGCTGAGCAAGAACGACAGTCCCGCACCGACAATCGCCAGCAGCAAAAACGGCTGATCGGCAAGCCAAGCGGCAACAGGTTTGAACATCACCAAAGCGGCCGCACAGACGACCAACAGCAACGTCGTCCATTTGGCTGCCATCCATTCCCGCGCTTCGGAAGTGACGACTCGCTCGACCCGCAACGTGGCGGTTCTCACCAAGAAAGTGGCCTCACCAGCAAGGCGAAGGTCGGCATCGGCCGAAATGCTTTCGCCTCCCGAAAGCTCTTTTTCCAAGACTTCTGCCGATTCGATGAGCGCTTGCCGATCGCTCTCGTTTTCGGGCCGGGTCACGATGTCGGCGCTGCTGTTGGCTTCGCCCATTGCCAACTGCAGTTGGGCTCGCTGTGCGGCGATTTGCGCGCCCCACCACCGCTGCCAATCGCCAGTCGAGTCGGCGGGAAGGCTCGCGACGCCACTCGCGATTTCGCTCGAAACGGCCATCCAGCGACTCAGCGAGATCGTCGCGCGATCGCGGGGCAACACAGGTTCGGCACCCGTGGCCATCCAGCCAGCTTCGTGCGATTCGCCGTCGGTCGATTCATTGGCGAACGACCACAGCACGCTCGCCCGCTCGCTTGTCGCGTTGTCGCCCGCGAGTTGGGGCGGCTCGATGATCACCACCGAAGTCTCGATGTCGCCGGCCGCGCGCATTGTGTCGATGTCGATCACGTGTGGCAACGACGCCGGCCCCAGTGTGAGCAGGCAGGTTCCGTCGGCCGTCGGCTCGACCAACGACCGCTGTCCATCGACCGTGAGGCCGATGACTCGGTGACCGATTGGAATGCTCAGATTGCACTCTTCGTGAATCGACGGATAGAGCAGAAGTCGCGACCGCAAACGGACGCTCCCAACCGCATCGAGCGAGACGTGGTGATGGGCGGCGGCGAGGCGGATTTTTGTTTCGACAGCCCGTGAACTTCGCCACTGGGCGGCGAATCGTCCGGGGGACACGATCTTGGCAATGTTCCACAGGTCGGGGTCATACCGCGATGCCAAACTGGTCGGCAGCTCGTCCGCTCCGGAGCCGCTGGCGGTGCCGCGAAGATTCCAACCATCGTCGGCTGTCGACTCGCGCGGTGTCGCGAGCCAATGCACGGCGCCCCGCGCGCCGACGTAACGTGGGAGCCGAACGTCGAATCCTCGCGCGCTCGTGACCGGGGCATCGTAGCGCAGGCGGATCAGGTGACTCATGCCGCTCGGCATCGCTTGGGGAAATCGGAGTTTCACTCGCTGAAACTCGCTGTTGAGAAGCGGTTCTGTCATCACATAGGCGGGGGGTTCGACATCGATTGGCCCGGCTATGTTCGCGGGCAAGTCAACGGCGAGTTCGACCAGTTGGCCATCTGTAACATTGACGACCGTCACGTTTTCTACTTGCCATGCCGCCGGAGCTGGTTCGATTCGTAGTAAGTTTTGCACTCGGTAACGGAGCCGATTCGCCGTGAGCTTAAGCGGCACCTCGGTAGTCACGGATGGCTCGATGCGGTAGCTGCCAACCGGATAGGCGACCCAATCGGCTGGCGTTGAGAATGTCGACTCACCTAGTTTCGTGACACCGTCAATTTCGGGTACCTCGACCACGAGACTCGGATCGCAATAGAACACGATTCGCTGCGACATCGACGCGTTGCCCAACGAAACGAGCCTGGGGAGCTTGAAACCCTCGACGCTGGCCAATTCAATCTCCGCTTCAATCCGCAACCGGTAGGCTCGATCGACCGGCTGGTCAAACAACACGACTAGCCGGGATTCGCTAGCTCGATGGAACGAGAGGGGGAGCGTCCCCTCGCTTGTGCTGGCCGAGACGCTCGCAATGTTTAATTCGGGCGAAACGCGAAAGACTTGTCGCAGTCGTGGCCACGATGGGACTCCAAAATCGGTTTGATAGCGGACCGTACAGATCCTCGCTTGACAGAACAACCGTAGCGTTTCTTCGGTCCCCGAGAGCACAGTGCGCGGAGTCACCGCCAATTGCACCCCCTGCGCCATGTCGGTCACATTCGCGGCAAAACGAATCCTTGGCGACAAGTCGAAATCTCCGCCGCGAGCTCCGAGAAACTCATCGGCGTCGATCAGCGAAACGCTTGCCGTGGCGTTTTTCATCGCGGCATCGAGCGTGTCGTCGCAGACGACACCCATGAGGTGAGTCCCTCGACAGCCGACCGGAAGCTGTTTTACCGGCAGCGGAATCACGCCGACCGGTTGTTCGCGATCGATCGTAAGCCGTACGCGGAGCGGGCGATCGGCCTTCGTCGCGGCGACCAAGTCTGCCGCATCGATAACGAGGTTGCCCGCCGCGTCGACCGCAAGGGGTTTTTCGACAACACTCGATTCGAGCATTTCGATCAACACGGCGGCAACGGGACTAGCAAGCGGAAGCAGCAGCGGACGCTGGGCGGAGTAGCCGGTGACGCGCAACTGCATATCGATACTGGTTGATTCACCGGTCACCTGCACGAGACTGGTGATGCTCGCGCGAGCCGGGGTGAGCGGAAGGGCTAGTGACTCGCTCGCTTGCCAATCGATGGCGATTTGCGAGGTCGTCGTCAGTGGCACATCAGCAAAGTATCCGCTCGTGCGCAACTCCTGTGTTCGGGAGACACCCTCGACCCTCAATTCCCGCAACTGACTTGCCGACTCGATAGTTAAATTCGCGCGGGGCACCGGCGGCAGCGGCCAGCATGCGGCAGCGCGACCGTCGGTTACGGTGACTGTCTGCGACGCCTGGAGCACGACTCGATAGGTGCCTGGTTCTGCGACTATGAGCGACGCTTCGCTACCGGTTTCGTTCCACTCGAGCGGCGTGGGGATACCACTCACACGCGCCATCGGCTGCCACTCCGAATCGCCTCGCTCGAGTGGTAATACAACGCGGCAATCACCGCGAAAGGTCGTGACGTCGATCGTCCAGCTTGCCGTCATCGTTGAACCACTTGTGCTCGACACATCGACATCGAGCCGCAGCGACTCGACGAGAAATTCGGGGCCGCGTTTGGCGACTTCGCGTTCGCGCTGGCCGATCATGTCGAGCAGCCGGGGACTCACGAAAACTCGTTCGCCGATCGACTCGCCATCGGTATCGGCCGGAACGAACACCTTTTCAATATCGAGCGTGTCGGCCCGCACGACCGTGGGCACCGCGATGGTCAGTAAAAGCGCAGCCGCTTTCGCCATACCGACGGCGCGTGGCCGCCAACGCCATCCGGCGCCGATCAGCAGACCAATCGCGGCACAAGTGGCAATCGTTGCCGCATTGTCGGTGGCGGCAACAGCAATCGCCAGCAGACAGCCGATCGCCAACATCCACCAGCGAAGCGAATTCGCCAGATAGAACCCGGCCACGAGCGCGGCCACCAAAGCCATGAGCCCCACGAGCGAGCGTTGGTCGCCGTCGTCGATGCGTACGCTCGCGACCGGCCCCCCCAGCCGCCTGAACGAAGCCGTGTGCCAGCCCCCCTTTGACTCCCTGCTGTGAGAGCCAGTGCTGTTTGCCGAAGCAGTTGAAATCAGTGGCCATGATGGCAGCAGTGACAACTTGTTCGCTGGAGACTTATACGGTTGGTCCTCGCTACGAATCGAAAATTTCGCGGGCAAGGTGATTGACCACTCGGATTCCACGAGCGGAGCGTCAACTCGCGGCCAAGGAGCGGAGAGCTCCGTGCCCGCTAGTTGGTCGGCGTCCGGAAACTCGAACTCGATCACGAGAGTCGATACATCTTGCGTGTCATCGAGCTCGCACGTGAAAGTGGTCTCGGCGGTGGCGACTTGCGCCGTTCGGCCAGCCAGTTGATAACGAACGGCAGTCGCCCGGGGAGGAAGATCGCATCGCAAAGTGGCGGCAGCCACGTGTTGAATTGTGGCCGAATAGCGATGTAGCGACGGACGAAAGCTTGCGTAGCGCGATTCGAGCGTTGCCTTGGCGACGACCAAGTGGGGAACGACTGGCGGCTCGGGTTCGTGGGCGATCTCGAGGCGGGGCATGCGCTCTGGGTGAGTATCGGCGAGTTGCTGAGGGTCATAGGTCCAGCGAGCGATTTCGGCGCTCGCCAGCGGCGACGTCGAATCGCGCCGGCGCGTTGTTCTGATTAGGTCGGTAGGCAAATAGGCGATCGATCGCTGGCCGTCGCTCACCAGGCCAATCGTCGCATCGGAAACCGACGCCGCCAGCACCGACGCCAGCGGTAATTGCCACGACGCCGCGTCGCTTGGCGGTAGGACGACCACCATCCGCGCGGCCGTTTCGGTCGGCTTCGCGAGGCGCACGCGCCACACCTGACCGGCATCGGGCAAATGACGTTGGCTGTTTTCGCTGGCGGGTAATAGCTCGGCCTTGAGCGGTAGCCGATTATCGGCGTCAAACCATCGAGTTGCCGGGTCGAGCGGTCCAGAAAAATAAATCTCACAGCGATCGATTGGTCCTTGGGTCGGCACACACTCGACTGAGTATTCGCAGTGCCACTCGCCCGCGATCGAGGCAATCTTCGTGGCGATGGTCGCGCCGAGTTGCGACTTTTCTGATTCGAGATGCACGCTGACGCCAACCAATGAATCATCGAGGTCGATCAGCTTGACTGGCAGCACCTCGTCGAAGAGTGATTGCTGCCTTGGCGACAAGTTCTCAAAGTTCCTTGTCGTCACTGCGCCCGTGAGTTTGACTTCTAGACCTTCGAGACTCGTCAGACCCAGCAGCCGACTCGGCGGCGTTGTGGCGTTCGGAGCAATTGGCTCTAGCAATTCAATGGGCAGCCGCTCGTCCCGCGCCGACTTGGCAAGCCGCGAAGCAATGCGAACGACCAGCGATCCATCGCTCTCTTCATTTCCTGTGGTGGCTGTTTGAATCGTTGTGGGAGACAATTGCAAAACTAGTCGGCGACAATTCTCGTTCTCGTCGAGATACCAGTCGCGCAAGCGATCGGCCGGCTCGGTCGTTACCGATTCCACGACCCAATCGTCCGCGACATCGGCAGTCAGCGTCGGGGGCATGTGCCGCTCTCGGCTATCGATGCTCCAAATCGTATCGGCATCGGTCCCCGAGGCAGAGAGCGACACACGATGTCCTACATCAGACGACACCCGCAGCGGCCGAACTCGCGCCACCACAACACACCTTCCGTTCTGAGTCACCTTCTGCCAGATCGATCGATTCGCTTCGCCGTCGTCGCCCGCTACCGGCACGGCCGACTCACCGCGCATGTCGGCGAGTTCCAGCGATGTGTCGTGTTCGACGATAATTCTTCCCTCGGTCCAGACCACTCCGCGCGGTACTGGTTGAGGCAATTCGAGTGGCTCGCCTAACGGCAGCGGCACCCATGCTTCGACGACGCAGACGCGCCGTTTAGAGTCACCCGGGCGTGGCGGTAACTCGGCCACGATGCGGCCTGCCGACTCGCTGCTCGTCTGGCGAAATGCGAGCGGCTTTCCATCGATCGTGATAGAAGTCACGGTGAGTCGCTCGGGAATATCGATCGAAAGAATTTCGGCGCCCGCGCGCGCCCCATCGCTTTGATCGTTACTATCGATAGCGAAGCGAGCCGTAATGCGATCGCCGACGATCGACAGTCGATGTTCGATAGTCTCGCGCAACGGGACAACATTGGTGCTCGCAGCCGTGGGGGAATTTATGTCGATCAGGCGAACGGCGAGTTGCGACGTCGGCGCGATGGCCAACTTGGCGGTCACCCTGGCTGGCCCTTCTGTGATACTGGTGACCAATTGGCCCGACATTGGTTCGATGCGAAAACCACTGGGGAATTCGACAGCGAGTTCGACTGCCAGCACATCGGTGGCAGGCAAGTTAAATCCAACGATGTTTTCGGCCAATCGCTCAAGGGACGTCGACCAATCGATTTCGACCGACGTTGCGCCGCGACAAAGCATTGGTGGTCCCACTAGGGCACTGTCGTCGCCGGCAGTCTCGCCTCGACCGGCGTAGCCGAGTGGGATGGTTTCGCCCGTCGCGGCATCGCGGGCTTCAATCAGCCGCACACCGGCGGCGACAATTTGTAGCCAAGTCGTCTCGGCCGACTCGCTGCTAGTCGGAGCGAGCGACAGAGTGCCAGTGACTTGACCGCTGGCGTCGATGTTGACGCGATAGTTCGCGCGGGCCACGAATGCTGCGGGCACATCGGCGGTTGGGACCAAGAACTTTTCGAATCGCGTGCGGTCGACGGGAAGATAAGTTGTGCCATCGGTCGGCCACGCGGCCAGATCATCCTGAGGCACAAATATCCGCCGCAACCATAACTCGTTGGCTTCATCGGCAAGTGCGCACGAACTGCCAAGCGTGGCCAACGAGGCAACGAGCAGCAACAATCGACGCATGGGTCTTTTGAATCTCATAACGGTTCGTCAATCTCTCGCCGGCATCGATACTGTTGGCGCGCTGGAGGAAACGACCGAGCCGAGCGACAACGGATAAGACTCGCCCGAGGGACGCGAGACGAGCGACGATCCACTCGACCGAACGGTCGTCGACGCAGGTCGCGCAATCGGTCGAAGCGCAACCCGCAACAACCAGCCAACGATTCCGAGCACTCCACCAAGTACGGCGGCATAGCCGATGATCGACGCCAATGTCGGGTAGGCAAGCCCAACAATTGCGCTGACGAGTATCGCCGGAAGCAAAAGTCCCGAGCGACGCAGCGCCGGCACATAAGTCAGCGTGAGCAGCACCGCCAGCACCACGCTCGATACGATCGCGATGAGCCAGAGTCGATGGACGACAGTCGCCTGGTAAACCCCCACCGAACCGAACGTCGTAAAGACGAAAGCACTCTCACCCGCGGCCGGAGGACGCCTTGCGACCGCCCCGAGCATTTGTTCGAGCGCGGCAGTCGACATCGGCGACATCGGTTGCCAGCCACTCCCCTTGATCTGCCAGTCGTAGTCGGCCGTAAGGTCGCGGCCATGTTCGATCACCATGCCAGCTCCCGGCGTCACCAGTTGCCAGTAGGTATCGACGTGCGAATCGTCTCCTAGCACGCGCGGCGATTCGACCCGCATCGTGAACCACGACGACAACTCGGCCGTCTGCCGAAAGCGAAGTTCCAGCGTGTGTGCCGTGAGTTCCGCACTCGCCGGCAGTGCGACTTCGATTTGCTGGTTGTTGGCCGACTGGTTCGCGACGAGCGTTCCGTCGAGCGTCAACTCAACTTCATCGGCTAGCACACCCGTGGGCAATTCGACGCGCAGCGCGGTGTCGTCGCTACGGACCGCGAAGACGACCCGATGTTGTCGCTGGCTCGTCGCCAACCACGTTTGTATCCATTGCCGATCAACGATCGTGATGCCGGGCTGCGGCGTATCGGCCTCGATCTTCGTCAACAAGATTAGCGACTGGGGCAGATTGGCGACGTACTGTGTTGTCCCTTCGGCGGCCGCTCCACGATTGCCGACCCGTTTCCAACTTTCGGCCACGCCCACCCCCGCGGTCACTTGCCAGCCAACGCCGTTCTCAGCACCGACGAAGACTCGTTGTGCCGATCGCAACGCCTGCTGCGGAACGATTACAGGTATCGACTCTTTCGCGGCCGCCGTTCGCGGCACTCGGTAAGCAAAGCGAATGCGAAATGCACCACGTTGCAGTTGGCCGAGTAACAGCTCAAGCGTAGCGGCCCCTGGCGGCGCTTCGTCGACCGATGGCGGTGTCACCGAATAGACGAGCGGCACTCCAAGTTCATCGTCGCTCCTCGACGCAAACTTGGTTCCCAGCGGCAACAGCTCGACCGAAAGTTCATCGGTGGCGAGCGCCGTCGGGAAAGCGAATTGCAACGTCTCGACCGGCTGATAACGAACGTCGAAACGAAAATCTTGAGTCACCTGGGCCGCTTGTTCGTCGAGCGTCACCGTCACCGTATCGTCAACCGCGACTTGACCCGGCCGCAGGGCAACGTTCGCGGCATAGGTCAGTTCGGGCGAGAAACCTCGATACTCAAACTGTTGCGACACGAGACTGTCGGTATCGTCCCGCGCGTCGAAATCGCGCGCCTGGGGGACGAGTCCCACCATCTCGTCAGGCTCGGGAGTGACTTCGAGCGAGTCGTTAGCGACGACCACCAGTTCGCTAGCCGCCACTGTTAGCCCGTCGGAGGTCACGAGCGAGGGAAGCATCAGCGCGACCGTGCTCTTGCTACCGAGCATTTTTGGCTCGACGTCGCGCGTGAGCCAAAACGAGACGCGAACTTGCTGTGCGGTTGGTTGAGCAGTCGGAAAACCTGCGGTCCCGTCGCGATAGATTTCCCATTGGGCATTATCGAGCCCAGACACTGTTGGCACGTTGGCAGCAACTTGCCAGCCATTCAAATTGAAGAGCAGCGGCGACACCCGCCCGCTCGCGACGCTATAGTCGACCGACATTCTCAGGCGAAGCTGTTCGGGCTCGATCTGCAACCGATAGCTCGGCTCGGCCGTCACGCGCAGATCGCGACGGAGCAATCGCACCTTCAGCGACCAGGGCTGGCGAAAGTATTCGAACGCCGCTGCGACGCGCTCGCCTGACATGTCGGGCGCGAGTTGGTCGACGCCAATCTGCTGGACACCGTTCGACGAGTCCCACCGCAATTGCCAATTGTCGTCGACCTCGAGCGCGATTTCGCCAAACTGCCGCACCGCACCGAGCACCTCGAAGCCCGAGAACTCGAGCAACTGGTCCCCCTCGTCAGACGAGAGCCCCAGTGGTTGCTCGGTCGAGAGTGTTAGCGGCACCGGGCCTTCGGTCGCTTCGCTCAGCTCAACGCGCCACACTTCGCCTGCGAAGCCACTGGCGTTTTCTTCACCTTCTTCATCGCGGCGCACCGTTTCGATGAGCCCCGCTTCGGAATGACTCTCGAGTTTGGCGTTGGGCGGTAGTCTCACTTTGAAATACTGAAAGCTCCCGCCATAACTCTGAACTAGCAGTTGCGCTTCGCTACGGACGCTGCGACCATCGATCGTGGCGCGAACACCACCCGCCACACTCAGCACCGATTCGAGTTGATTCCCCTTCACGGCCGGCAATCGCCACGATAGTTGCAAGTCACCGGTAAGGCCGGTCGCTTCGATCCGAGTCGCACCACCGGCAACCAAACGCGTTTCGACGACCACACCGTTCGACGCTTCGACCTGTTCGAGTCGCGACTGCGCGACCACGACGAGCGAGCTCTTGAGCGCGCGAGGGAAGTTGGCCCGCAACGTCGTTCCCGATTCAAGTTGACGCAAAGGGAGCAGCGCGTCGAGCGTGATTTCGAGCGCATCGCCTGATTTGCCTTGGCACCGCGCGACGTAGCCACCACGCTCAGCGTCGTAGGTCATCGACTTAAACGGTGCCGTCGTCTTTGGTGTCTTCGTGAGCGGTGCCGCAGCCAGCCCCAGTGGAACCTCGACCGGTTCGTCGGTCATCAGCCGCAGCGTATACCGGCAATTGAGCGCGACAAAATTGTCGCTCACCCGCCCCGTCACGGCGATCGCCTCGATCTCGTATCGCGGCGAATCGGCCGTCGTGCGGGGCGTCGCGCCCGCTGGTTGATTGGCGAGCGCGGCCAGCAACTGCTCGTAAGTCAGATTCAGTACCGGTTGGAGATTGCCATCGGCATCGGGGAGCAGAAACGTATCGGGTCCGAGCTTGATGATCGGCTTGGAGTCGGTTGGCTTCGAGTCGGTTGGCTGGGAGGCGGTCGCTCGAGGCTCGACCGGCAAATCGTCGGCCAGCTTGGGCGTCTCGGTGGCCGGTTCGCTTGCGACCGAATCGCTGGCAGTCGCTTCGGCAGGCGGCTGTGCGTAAGCGACTCGACCCGCGCACGCCACGGCTACCGCGATGCTCAAAACAAACGCGGAAATTCGCAATAGTGGCTGGGCGAGTGCGCGCATCGCGTCGGTGTTGGAAGAGAATGGGGTTGCCGCCCACCGATGTTTGACGTCGGTGGGCCGCCCGCGACGGTAAACCGCAGACCTTGGCGAATCGGGAGGAGTGGGTCGGTCGCCGCGGCATGTTGGGCAGTGCCATGACTCACGCCGCAGCCTCAATCTATCATACCTAGGTCACCCGTGAACTGTAAGCAACGAATCGGCAATTCGCGTTGATCCGCTAGTTATTTCCGCCGTTCAAGCGTCGGTTGCAACGAGCAATTCGCCTAGTTCCGCGTGTAGCGACTGTGTCGAAGTCGCCCGAAAATGCGGGTTGTAAAGTGCAAATGGTTCGCCTCCGACGCCAGTCACAATCCCGCCCGCTTCAGTGACCAGCAGCACGCCGGCTGCGGCATCCCAAGGAAAAATTTGCGCCGCCGTGAAGGCGTCGAGTCGTCCGCTGGCAACATACGCCAAATTGAGTGCCGCCGATCCGGTTCGGCGAACACCTCGGCAAGTGGTCGCGAGCGCGACCAAGTTCCGTAGATCGGGCGAATCGTGCCACACGGTGGCGGGCAAACTCGACGCCACCAACGCATTGGCGGCATTCGTGCATTCGCTGACACTCATCGATTGGCCATCGAGATCGGCCCCCTGCCCCACAGCCGCTGAAAACAGCTCGCGCGCGATCGGGTCGAAAATGGCTCCCGCCAAGACCGTGTTCCCTCGACAAACAGCCACCGACACGCACCACGCGGGAAAACCATGCACGTAATTGGTCGTCCCGTCGAGCGGGTCGACAATCCAGCAATACTCGTTGTCGGTGGGTCGGGTGTGGTCGGCTGACTCTTCGCCCAACAGTTGGTGCTCGGGAAAACGGGCCGCGATTGTCTCGGCGATGGCTCGCTGGGCCGCGATATCGGCGTCGGTGACCAGGTCGTGGCGATTTTTTTCGCGGACCTCGAACCGCCCCCGCCACGAAAGCAGCACCTCTCCTCCGACCCGCGCGGCCGTCCGGGCGGTCTGCCTCAATTCACTTAAATCGTTAGCGCGTAAGGTGTTTGGGTAATCGTCCATAGCCGCCGAACTTAATCACTCGAGGCTCGCCTGTCGACCTACCCGCCACGTACCGGCGACAACCTTAACATCACCGCAGAAAAATATGAAAAAAGTTCTGGACATTGGCTTCACTTTCGGTAACACTTTATGTTGAATGTGAAACACGAGGCCATCGTTTGATCGTAGTCGCGAGCCGCAAATTTGCGGTGGGCTATTGCCTAATAGTTGTCATCCCTTGCGAGAAAACATTCGGCCTCTTCTCTGTTCCGGCCCCGTCGCTTCATCCTTGTGGTGTTCGGCGGGGTTTTTTATTGCGCCGTTTGTCGACACTTCGTTTTTGTATTAGAGTTGGGTCGATACATCCTGCTCAAGCGGTAACCGAATGTGGCAACTCGATCACTTCCTCGCGCAATTCGAGCATTCGCTCGCGAGAGTCAATGTCAATGCGGCCAGTCCCGAAGTTGGCCTCACGCTGACGCTGGCCAATGGTTCGACGACCCATTGTTGGACGATCGCCCAACTCGCCGCCTGCCCGCTCGTCGAATGTTACTCGCGCGACAACGATATCGTCGCAACCTACGAGCCATCGAGTGACTTTCCGTTTCGCTCGCAAGTCTATTGGAGCGTGATCGAACAACCCGAAGCGCTCGCGCTGGAGATGGCTATTTCTGTTCAGACCGATTTGCTGGATACTCATCCGATTGTCGTGGTGAGCGGTGCCGACGCAGCTACTGCGCGTGACACGATCGCAATCGACAACCATTCGCTGGCAAAGTTCGGCTTCGCCGGCACCACGTCTGCTTTATTAATGACCGTCCACCCCACTGATGTTGCCGGCCACGTGGCGGGCGAGAACCAGTGGAGTCTCTTTTCTCACTTTCTCGAAAAGGGAGTGATCCGCCGTGCGCGACTCTTTGCGGCGCTCATGCCCACCGGCGACTTAGCAATAGCGGCGGATCTTTACCGGCGCTTCCGCGACCAACCGCTGCCGCTCACGGTTTAGCCATACCGTCGGGAACGCGAACACTTGGATCGGGCAACTTCGCATCACTCAGTCTCGCGACAACGCGGTCGCCCACCCGTTCGACGACAATCGTTTCGCCATTTAGCGGATTCGTGAGTCGATCTTTGGCCGGTGCGTCGGTCGGCTCGCCAGCGGCTGCGCGAAGTGCCACGTACCAACCTGCTAGCTCACCGCGACTACGCGCCAAGTGAGCCTGCGAAGCGGTTAACCCGTCGGCGAACACGCGGTTGGCCAGCCACGCATACCGGCCTGCATCGCTCACGGCCAGTTGGCGGTCGAGTTCGCGTAACTCCGACACTCGCAAGTGATAAGGACGATCCGCCAGGGCAATGACCCCCATCATGTAATTGAGGTAACGAAACTCGTCGTCGTCGATCAGCTCGACATCGGCATCGCGAAGTTTTTCGAGAATCTTCTCTTCACCCAGCAGCTTGCGTTCGTCCATCGTAATGACGAACTCAACGAGCCCTTTGCGAATCATTTCATAGGCGTGCATTGCCAGGGCCCGCTCGCCGACGAGCATCTGGCGTTCGCTTGGCCACGCCTCGAGCGACTGTCCTAATGCGACCGACAGGCGCTTGAGGTCGGCCGGTGTCGCGCGTTGATCGGTCACGATCAGCGCGAGCACGATGGCCGCGTTGCCACGTAGCGATGCCGCTTGCAACTGAGCTTCGAGCATCGGCACCTCGGCCAAGCGGTCGCACCAGCGATAAGCTCGCAAGAACTCGTCGATTGCCCCATCAAGCGTACCGGCGTCGGCTGCGAGCGCGGCCGCAATTAGCTCGAGCCGACACGTCATTGCCGTGGCATCGAGAAAATGGGTGTCGTTAAAGTAGCCCCGATCAAAGTCGACCATAAAGTCACAAGACCGCAGGTCGCCCGCCGCGCGGGCAGCCACGAGCGTATCGTGATGCTCGCGAACGAGCTGTTCCGCACTTTGCTTCCACTGTAAGAGCGGCACGTCAAGAAGATCGAAAAATGTCTTTTCGACCTCCGCCGATTTCACGACAAAGTCTTCGCTGAGCGGGACCGCGTGTGTGAGTGCGATAGCCGCGTTCTCACCCGGTGCGAGCGGCCGGCTCTGTCGGTCGTTCGGCATCCCATCGGTCGCTTCTATTTGCCGCAACGCCTCCCGCAGATCGGGATGCGACGAGTTGCGTACGCCGGGCAACTCGCCGGCCGCGACGACGATCTCTTCGAGCGTCGGCCGCGAATCGCTACAGCCGAATGCAAGAATGATCGCTGCTGCAAACATGCTTTTTGAGAGCGCGTGCAAATTCCTCTCCGGGCATGAGGTGGCTGCGACAAACTATCGAACTTCCGCCCAACTGTCGCAACCCCGATGCTAGGCCTTGCTAGCAACTGGCGTAACCAGCGTCGCCAGTCACCCTCGCCAACCGGTGGTGGCGTAACGCAGGGCGTATGCCAAGTCATGGACCCTCATGGCAAGAGTGGCTACATTTCGAGGTACTCGATAACAAGCGCCGCCACGTCGACCCCCGTCGCGCGGCTGGTGGCTTGCCAACCTGGCACGGCATTGACTTCGAGAATGGTCCACGATCCATCGGGCCGGGCCAGCAAGTCGACACCGGCAATTTGTGCGCCGACGGCAGCGGTCGCTCGCCGCGCGAGGTCGAGGACTTCGGCCGTCGGCTCGCACGGCTCGGCTTGGGCCCCGCAGGCGACATTGGTTCGCCAGTCGAGCGCGTTTCGCCGACGAATGGCGACCCAGCGATCCCCCACCCAAAGCACTCGCAAGTCACTGCCATCATGGTCCACAAACTCTTGTACGTAGATGACCGCACCAAGTTGCTCAAGCATCCGAAACGCCCGCAGCGCGAGGGCTTCGTCGCTCAATCGTGTGATACCCCGCCCTTCGCCTCCGAAGATCGGTTTCACGACGACATCGCCACCCAGCGTGGCAAATGCTTCCATCGCGGCATCCGCTTGTTGACACGCAATCGTTCTCGGCACGGGCAAACCAATCCCCGCGAGCCGCGCGGTGGTCAGGTACTTATCGACGGCCGCTTCGATGGCCTTAGGAGGATTCACAACGCGGACGCCGCTCGCTTCGACGGCCGCGAGGGCGTCCATACGAAAGACAACTTGTTCGAGCGAACCTGGGGGCATCGTCCGGACCAACACAGCGTCGAAGTCGCTCAGCGCGAGCGTGTCGCCATTCGCTTGGGTCGCTCGAACGACATTGTGTTCGTGCTCGATGTGCGACGCGATGCTATCGAACTCTACCGGCACAATCGTGTGTTGCCGACCAGCGGCGCGCGCGAGGTCGCGGAGATACCAGCTTGCCGATGATCCGAGGAAAGCGATTTGCATGAGTGCGACTATGGCCGACCAGCGACGTCAGTCGCTGGTTTTCTGCGAAACTGCCAGCACCGGTGACTCACGTCACCGGCTCGCCTTGTTTCATCCGAAAAACGATTGCGACAAAACACTTGGCTCATACTCGCCAAAACGATGCGTCTGCCCTGTGTCGAGATTCACGAATGTCACCACCGCAGGGCTGAAGAGTGACCTGTCGATTTTGTAGAAGTTGTGGTCGTGGCGTTGAAAGATTTGCCCAAACGGCAGCCCGTGATCATCGGACGCGCTCGACGGCGTGCGCGGGCCGATGGCTTGCAGCGATTCATCGTCGCCGCGCACATACAACACCGCGTGACTGCCATAAAGAATCGCGTCGTTAGTGCGGCCGATTCCTGTGAGCGGGTCGCCAGCTACTGGTGGTAATGGAGCGGTCCCCCAGGCGCTTTCGATTCGCTGTAGGTCAAAGCCCAATTCGTGCAATTTATGCAGCGCCGTTTCAACGCTACGGGCGACGACTTGCACGTTGCCCGCTTGGCTATTTGTCGGCGCTACGAGCAGCGTGAGCCGATCGGCCGCAACACCACACGCGTCGGCCAACTGTTTGCAAATTCGAGCCGACGGCAGCGTACTCGATTCGAGCACTCCCACCGCCACATCAGTCGTCTCGCGCAGCCCTAACTCATCGATCAGTGCCTCGCGCGATCCGGCCGCGCGCATGGAGCCAGACCCCATCGCGAAGAATCCATCGGCTTTTACCTCCCAACCTGCGTATTGCGAGCCCATACAAGCAGCCACCGGCCAATCGGTGCGAACGCTCACCAACGGAAGATCAACGAGGCCGCGGTCGGCCGGCGCGTAGTCGACCCTACCTAGGTCGGCCATACAAATCGTCGCTAGCCACCGCCCTGCGGCAAGTCCGCCCCGCGCGTCGATACCAAAATCAATGACCCGGCTTTTGCCTATGCCGGTGATGGCGACCCGCAACTCATCGGCACACCCAACAACTTGTTCGACCAAATCATGAGCTAGTCTATTGAGGATATACATCGCACCTCTCTCGATTCGCAATTAACGAGCGAGATTATGCAACATTAGCGCGCGTCGCGCAAGTCGGCGAGGCTCATCGGCGCCAGTTCGGTCGGGCGAACCTGACTCGCACGCACCAACAGCACCCGCTGTTGGCGTTCGCCACCGTCGTCGACGATGTGCAAGAATCCGCCGAGTCGACCGCGCGCGTCGGGCTGGCTCATGACGACCAAAATCTCGCCAGCGGCTAGCTCGGTATAGATGTGCAGCTCGTCGAAGACTTCTTTATCTTGTGCCACGCTCTGCACCATCACACCTGGCTGCGGCTGGCTCCATTTAAGCCGTGGTTCGCCATGGACGACCTCAGGCGTGACTTCGATGCGGACCCGCGACAGTCCCGCTGGCGCGGCGACGAGTGCATAGGCGCCCCGCGCCTGTGCGAACGTTTCGCTAGCCGACTCCCCCGCGCGGGTCAGTTGGAGCGTGATTTCTTCCGCGAGTTCTGTTGCTTCTTCTTGTTTGATCTTGCCTGGTTGCAAGTGAACTAAGTGTCGCACGACGCGAGGGACTTCGATCAACTTGAGATTCGCCGGAGCGGTGGTTTCATCGACAATCGGTGAGTCACCTGCCAGCAACTTCGTGAGCGCCGCCGGTGGCGTTCCGCTGATCACGCCAGCACGCAAACCATTCTCGGTAAGTCGGCGACGGACCTCCAACGGCACGCGATCTTCTTGCACCGAATGCCACAGCTCGTCGTTCATGCCGGTGTCGCCCCAGGGAAATCTCGCCCAATAGATATCGAGCGGAATCGCGTCGGGGGGAGCTTGAACCACCCGCAGGAGCGATTGCTCGTCGCCGACGACACAACCATTTGGCCACCACTGACAGCCGGTGAGACCCCCGAGCGCAACGACGAATAACGAAAGACGAAGCATTTGCGATGGCAATCGATAAGACGAGCTAGCAGTCGCGTAAACTAGCGATGCCGCGGGCGGGCGTCAATGCGAACGCATCGTCGGCTTTCGCTCCGCGAAAGCATGTCAGATCGCGGAGCGATCAACGACTAACTTTTGTTCGCTTCGCGAACCAAGTGCGATAGCTGAGGCACGATGATTTTTTGCATCGCTAGCTCAACCGCTTTAACAGATCCCGGCATTGATAGCACGACCAATTGTCCGACCAATCCACCACTCGCGCGGCTCAGCATCGCCGCCGGGCCGATGTCGTGGTAGCTGAGCATCCGCAGCAGCTCGCCATAGCCGGGGAGTGGTTTGGTGTACAAAGTTTCGAGCGCCTCGCAAGTGAGATCGCGCGGCGCAATGCCGGTGCCGCCGGTGATGAGCAGTGCCTCGGCTTCTTGTCCCACGCGGACAAGCGAAACGTAGCGACGGATCGCGTCGATGTCATCGGCGACGAGGTGCCTTTCGACGATGGTGTGGCCCGCTTGTTCGAGATAACTCACCACGGCATTGCCACCGCGGTCGTTAGCGAGGTCGCGAGTGTCGCTGACCGTCAGCACGGCACAGGCGACCGGCACCGAAGGCTTCGCGGCTGCGTCACAGCCGGGCGTGTTACGGAACAGATCATCCATTTGGGCTTAGCCGTCCGACACTCGACTGAAAGTATTTACGCCGCCTTGTTTCGACTGCGGAGTCATCGGCTGCAGCAGCCAATTGTTTCAGATCAGATAAATTGGCTTCGCACCAACGGCAACCGATCGACTCAAGATGAAAGACCAGGTATTCGGTCTCTGCCTCCGACAGCACCCCCAACAGGTGGCTCCCCAGTTGCTCGCGGGTGGGGCAACTGAGCCGCCGCCGTCGCCAAATGGCACCGACTGTGTGTACCCCTGCATCACGGCGGCCCACTACCTCGGCCAGTGATTCTTTCGCAGCCTGGTTGTCGCGCAAAAGTTGCTCGATTTCGACCATCCGCGCAGGGGGGAGCGCTTCGTCGAGAAAGGCTTCGATTTCGTTGGGAGTTAGCATTGCTCTGGTTTTACCACGGAGTCACCGAGGGCACTGAGAGGAATCGGGGGAATGCAAATTACCAAACCCAATGCTTTTGAAAATTGCTTGATATTTTGCCATTGCTACTTTGCAATTTTCCTTTTTTTGGCTCTGTGCCCTCAGTGACTCCGTGGTGAAATTCCTTAATTGGACTCATAAAGCTCCGGGAAAATATCTTCGTTGAGTTGCTGCCGCTTGACGAGTGTGCGGAGTCGGCCGAGGAAGTCGCTTTTGAAGTTGGCGACTTGTTGTTCGCTCAAGTCGAGCAACTCGGCCGCTTCTTTGTTGGCGGTTCCGCGAACAAAGAGCAGCTCGATGCAACGCAGCTTGATCCAGTCGCCTCGCTCGCGCCAGCGTGCGATTTCTTCGCCGACGAGGGTGGCCAACGTCTCTTCTTCGAGACTACGCCGTTCGCCACTGCGGGCCATGCTGCTCGCGCCCCGTGCCGAACCCGGCAAGTCCCATCCGTCGCCATCACTACCATCGGTGGTCGAGAGCGCTAAAGCCGGACGACGGCCTTCGCGGCGGAGATGATCGGTTAGCTTATGAGCGGCAATCGTGAACAGCCAGCTCTCGAGCGGCCGGCTATCGTCGTAATTGGGCAGACTGGTGAGAAAGCCGATAAATGTCTCCTGCACGACGTCTTCGCTAGCCGCCCGATTCCGCAGGCGCGTATCGACATACGCCAGCAACCGGCCTTCATATTGGCCAATGAGTCGCGTCCACGCATCGGGCTTCCCGTGGCGGATATCTTCGATCACAAGTTGATCGGCGGTCGGCATGTCGGATATCGATGCGTTGTAAAATCGGCAAAATGGATAGGGGTAGGCCGGATTAAGGCGATAGCCGCAAATCCGGCAGCCGGGTGTGCGACGCCGAAAACGACAGCAACGCGACTGCCGGATTTGCGGTGAGTACACCTTAATCCGGCCTACCTCTTAGGCCATCCAGGCGAGCAGGCCCAATATGCCGATTATTGCGACCGGCACGCCGATAAACAACCGCTTCGTGTAATAGCCTTTGGTGGCGGTGTCGAGTCGCAACATCCCGAGCACCACTGCCAGCATCCCCAGCACACCCCCGCCACCCATCGCGACTTTGCTAACCCGGTCGTACCGCTGTGAGGTGTGAAACTGGTCGAGTAAATAATTGTCGACGGTCGGCGTAAACTCTAGCAAGACATGCTGGGTCCAGACCTCAAACCCGGTCTGCGTCCGCGACTGTTCGGCATACTGCTCAACGAGGCACTCGCTCATCACATAGGGCTGGGTGACTTCGATGGTGCGCATCGAGCTGGGCCGAGTACCGGTCAACAACTCGACTTGGCGGCAAACAGAGGCATCGATTTTCGCGAGCAACTCTTGCTCGCACTCCTCGAGCGTGGCGTATGGGCCCGCGGAAACCGCGCGCCGCACGACGTTGCCCGAGCGAAACAGCTCTTGGTCGACCCATTCGGGACGCTCGGGCTTTGCTGGTCTGTTGGGTTTGTCGCCCGTTTCGGCCAACGTCGTCTCGTCGGTCTGCGTTTCGTCGGCCTGGTCTTCAAGCTCAACGACAATCCGCGGCGCGGTGGCGAAGTCCCAGGCTTCAAGCTTATCGCTGGCAACCGACGCAAGTCGAGTTGGCTCTGTCTCGGGGCCGACTGGCATCGAGGGTGCCGTCCACCACCATGCACCGCACAAGACCGCGACAATTGCTCCTCCCCCCAGCCCCAGTACCGACCCCCACAGCGAGGCATCGCCACGCCCTAGCGCAATTCCAACCAATGCGATCGCCACCAGTGGTACCAGCAGCACAAACCACGTACTGAAGTCGCCGGTTGCGCTTGTGGTGTGCATCATCAAACTGTGCGATTGCGGTGCGACGGACGAGTTGCCATTCGCGTAATCGAACGCCCCCTCGTCGGATTCGCTGACTTCGCCTGGCAAGCGAACTTGAACAGGGACAGTGGTTCTCTCGAGCCGGTACTCTTGTCGGACATTGACGTAGTTGAATCCAGCAAAGACCACCATCAACAGCACCAACAAACCACCGACGCCGAGAAAGGTCAGCCCAGCGCCGCGCGTACTGGGGCTGGCTAGCAACATGCTAATCACGCCCAGCGCGGCGAGAACCGCGAGGCCGATGATCGCTAAGAGTCCGATGCTGAAGAGGGAATAAAGAGCCATGAGATTTTGGGGTGGGAATGTATGAGAAATGAAACGGATATCGTCATTCCCGCGCAGGCGGAAATCTAGGCTTATGGCGTTCAATCTGGATTCCCGCCTGCGCGGAAATGACGGCTGGCTCCGACTTCATTCGTATTCGTATAACAGACTGCCCTAGACGGTCACTTCCGATAGTTGCTTACGTTCACTCGGCCGCAGCCAGGGGCTGCATAATTGAACTGACGTGGCGACGATGGCGGCCACCATCACGCCGGTCGGTTGGGGATACCAACAAACGACGTGTAATAGCCAAGCACCGATCACGATCGCCGCGACTCGCCAGATGCTCGACCGACCTTCGCGTACATATTCACCCATTCGCCACCATCGCATTGCGACAAACACCAAGGCGAAGTAAATCAGGCTACTGGCAAAATCGACGTTAGCGAGGTGAGATTCCGAAAACTGAACACTAGTCGCTGCCGGAACGCTAGCGACTTCATGCAGCATCGTGGCACCGGGATTGACCCCGCCTCCCCCTTCTGCCGGGAGACCGATCAACAACAGACTCGACATGCCGTAGGCGACACTACCGACCAGTAGCCCGGTGACGAGCATCAGGGTGCGCAGCGGAACCTGATCTTCAAAACGGCCCTCACCAAAGCGATTGACGGTAATCACGCACCAAGCGCCAAGCGTTGTCACTACGCTAAACCAAAGGTGCAGCGCCTGGCGGTCGACTGTCGGAATGTCGCTGGCAAACAGGGGAACAACGAGCGACATCACGCTGCACATCACTGCCGAAGCGAGTAGTGAGAGCACCCAACCACTGAGTTTTTCGCGCGTCGGCATGTCGCGAAGTTGCTGGTGGGCGACCGGTATCCACTCGCTGGGCTTGAGCACGCGGCGGCGACCCGGCGGATGGGGGTGAGCCGGTGCTGCGTAATGTGCCGTGACGGCGTTGGCGGGCGACTTCTCAGCTTGCGCCGCTTCGCGTCGCCGCTGGCGGTGCGAGCGCACGCCCGGTTCGACGAGCAGCGACCAAAAGATGTAGTACGCGATGTAGATGACGCCAACCGTTGCAACTGGATATATCCAGAGGGGCGACATCAACAAGGCCAGCCCGACCGCAAGAAACAACAACAAGCCTTTGAACACCGGATTCACGTCCCAGCGATACCACTTGTCGATCAATGAACGCCAGCTCTCACCGGCCGCTTGCAGCAGCGGCTCGCGGACATGAGTCGAATCACCATCGGCCGCGCGGGACTCGCCGCGATAGCCACGAACCTCGGTGTGGCTGAATTGCCGCGAGTCGCCTAGTCCGTCAGGTGCCGGAACGGGCGATTGGCTCACTGTGTTTATATTCCCCCCCGGCAACAGCGCCAGCAATTCACCGACGCTGCCGACTCGCACTTCGGGGTCTTTCGCGAGTGTTCGCTGCACAGCTTCGCGAAATGCCAACGGCACAGCGGCCAAATCGGGCTCGGCGGTAAGGTGCTTCATAATCACCTCGCCCATACTCTCGCCCTCGAATGGCACATGGCCGGTAAGCATTTCGTAGAGAATGATGCCCAGCGCGTAGGTATCGACCTCGCGGCCATAGCGGCCGTTGGCGATTTCGGGGGCCATGTAGTGGACCGTGCCGACGCTTTCGGTCTGTCCGCTGCGTCGACTACACGAAATGAACTTGGCGAGCCCATAGTCGCCGATTTTGACGATGCCGTGAGCGCCGCTGTAATTGTCGAGAAAGACGTTAGCCGGTTTTAAGTCGCGGTGAACGATGCCGTGGTCGTGAAGATAGGCGACCCCGGCACATATTTCGCGGAACCAGCGAACGACATCGGCCTCGTCCATGCCGTTGGGGTTCCGCTCGATGGCCTGTTCGAGCGAATCACCGGCGACATATTCCATAATCACCCATTGATCACCCGCGTCGTCTTCGCGAATGTCGTAAAGGCTAATCAGATTCGAGTGTTTGAGATTGAGGCAATGAGTGACACCGCGCAGTTCGACATCGAGATTGCGGCGGATCAGCTTAATCGCCACCTCTTTGCCCGCGTCGCTGGTGGCGAAATAGACCTCGCCAAACCCACCGCGACCGATGCCCCGCTTGATCGTGTATCCGTCGAGAGGTCGCGACCCAGTGGGATAGAGAAATTTCATAGCGGCATTCCGCAGCGATGATCCATCACCATTCGCCGCAGCACCGGGGCTGTCCGAGCGGATGACGGCTTCGTCAGATGGCGACGCGGAAAGATTCATGACTTGCTTGATTACCCCCCGATTGAAATTGGCCTTCGTACCTTCTAGGCATGATTTCGCTTTGCAACGTCAAATATTGGTCGCGTTTCTGTCATTCCCGCGCAGAGGCTGTGAATAGATGGGACTGGCTCCACGGACAGTTGAAGGTTACCCGCCAAGCAGCGTCTTCCGTGGTGCCTGTCCCATTTATTCACATCGCACTAGCTGAAAACGTTGTGAAAAAGTGGGACAGGCACCGCACTTGTGGCCGACTCGTGGCTCTCGCCCAACTCTGTGCGGAGCCAGTCCCATTTTTTCACAACCTCGAAGGCGGGAATCTGGTGGACCGTCAACGCAAAATCTTTGGGTGCCACTGGCTTTGCCAGTGCGGCGCCAGTGCGGCGCAACGCTTGACGCTGCAACAGTTTGCACTGGCAGAGCCAGTGGCACACAACCCTAATACTAGCATTTGACAATCCACTAGTCGCCTCGCGGTTCATCCTCCTAGAGCTAGCAAACGAGTCAAATTAAACACGATTGCAAACCACTAACATTCTTGTTCACAACTCTCTGGATTCCCGCCTGCGCGGGAATGACTTGCTGAGCTTTCGCTTCCGCGGGCCACGAAATCCTATTCTACACCGGTTCAATCGAAAGCGCGAAATCGTCTCCTTCGACGCGGGTCGGAGCCAACAATTGCGCCGGCGTCTCCACGATTTCACCATCAATGGAAATTGGCCCCCCACTCCGGACGGCGAGCCCCTCGGCAGTGCGGTACACAATAAGTTCGGTCGCCCAGTCGCGGCAGGCCACATGGCTATGTTTCTTGTTCCCCATGATACAACTTTCGGCCAACAGTAAAACACCGTCGACCTGGGGGTCGAGGCGATGGTGGCTCACCATTTCGAGCCGTGCGGTCGCACTGAGCGCGTGGGGCCTTGTGAACTTGAGTCGGACTGCCGTGCCGAGTTCGATTTCGTGGTGGCTCCCCAGCACGGTCGGCGATTTGATCGGTGTGCCATCGACTTTCGTCGGGCCGAGCGGTTCGAGCACATACTGCCCCGCTTCGCGACGCAGCACGACATGCCGCCGCGACACATCGGCAAGAATCCCCACCGCTGGTTGCGAACCACCGTTCGGTTGGCCAATCACAATCTCGGAGTCGAGGCAAACGAGGTAACCACCCACTGCGTCGATCCACATGACGTACCGCTCGGCGACGGCTGGTTCGTTCGCGGTGTCGCGATCCGCTTGGGGGGGTCGATGATCGGTGTTCCGCTCGGGATGGGCGAGCGCGAACTTCGGGGCACCCACTTTGGGGCGATAGACTTGAGTCGCATCGAGCCCAACCGCGTGCCACGCTTTTTTGCGGGCGCCGCGCGCGACGCGGTCGTTCGGAGCAATCGACAGCGCCACGTCGGCCGCCGCAAGCACTTGCTGCCAATCTTCGCTCACTAGGGCGGCATGAAGCTGAGCGTGAGCGTCGCGATGCTGCTCGTTGAACTGGGCCAAATGGCTCGTGAATTTCTCGACCTGCTGCCGAACTTGTTTGCCACGCGGCAAAATGGCGACGGCATCGACAGTCGCATTAAGTTGTTCGATGGTCGACACACTCGCCGCCAAGTCACCCGCCTGTAACTGTCGTTGTGCCGTGTCCCAAGCAGTGCAAAGCGATTCCAGCGACGACAGTTTGCTGTTGCTCGGCAGCCGTCGACGATAACGCTTCACGAGTTGCAAAGCGTTCTTCGGTTCGCCCGCGATGAGCAGTTCGACCGCGCGCTCGACGGCCCGCCCGGCGAAGACCTCGCTCAATTCGCCCACGAGCGTCTCTTTGTTTCCCATGCGGCCGACTCGTTCGACATCGTGCCAACCAGCATCGCTCGCCCCGGCCGCGAGCCTCTTGGTGGCCCGCTCGGCCAAGTGTTGCGACAATTCTTTCGACAGTTGTTGAGCCTGGCGAAAGTCCCGCAGCGACTCGTCGGCCAGCAACCTCGCCGCTTCCTCATAGCGGCCACCATCGATGGCCAGCCGCGCTTCGCGGAGTTGCAGTCGCCAAGATGCAAACATGAGGGGTGGTGCCGATGGTACGGAAGACATGGCCAGTTTGGCGTTGCGTAGAGTAACACTTAGTGTCGGAGCGCGTCAAAAAAAAGGCGAGCCGTCGACGTCAGTCGCCGGAGTCGTTCAGAGACTTCGGTGGCTGACACCAACCGGCTCGCCCGGGGGGGAGAGATTACTCAGCGTGATAGCTGGCCGTCGCGACTTCGGCTTTGGCGGGATGGGCCGACTTGTCAAAGTAGGCAGCAACCTGCTCGCTGATGTCTTCGCTGCCCGACTCGTCGAGCGGAATCTCGGTTTCGATCGTCACATCGGCGTTCGCGAGGCGAGCTTTCACGTCGAGCCGCGTACGGATGTCGGTGATCAACTGCTTGGTGCGAGCCAGCTTGCTGTCGTCGATAATAATGTCGCTCGACGCTTGGGCGACTTCCACCAGATTCTTCTTGGCCTTGAGGTTGGCGATGTCGGTGGTCAGCTTCTTTTGAGCACTCACGAGTGCCGTGAACTTTTCACGAGCCGAGTCAAGATTCGCAGCGCGAGCACGTCGCATTTCTTTCAAATGGGCCAGCGTTTCGTCTTCGACCTTAAAGCGAGTGAACCGGCGTTCGAGATCATCCTCGACCTCGTCGCGGCTGTAAGAGTGGCTCGCATAGCGAAACACGTCCTTACCGCTGGTCAAGTCGCTTTGCAGCCGCATGATTTCGTTCTTTTGCTTGTCGCCGGTCGACTCGGCACGGGCGATTTGCTCGTCGAGTTGCTCGAGCGCGACTTCTTCCTTGGCGATGATGTGCATCGAATCGCGAATGACGGGCGTCAACTCGCCCACCATTTGTTCGGCCCGCTCGATCTGAAAGCTGTCGGGCACCGAGCTTTCGACGCTGTGACTGACGCGATTGCAAGCGGTCGAGATGTAGCTGGTCAGATCGCGACCAAAAAACAGCCCACCCGCCAACACCGCGACAACACCAGAAACAATAATTTTCTTGACCATGACTTTTTGACTCCTTGATTGATGGCGACGCTTGGCACTCACCCACTGAGTACGACGCGTCAATTGACGATCTATTAAGCATTTCGCGAGGTTCGGGCCGATCTTGGGGCCTTTTGGAAAAATTCTTGGGAATTCTGAAACCTTAGGCCATTTCAGCTGCGGATAACCAGTTCTGTGTTTGATCTTCCCGCCGGAATCGGCGACCATAAAGTTGCCACTTTCCCCCAAGCCCCGACGATCCATTGCCCGAACGACATCCGAGTGGCCTCGCCCGCACGGCGACCATGCTCAGCCTGATTTTCGCCGGCGAGGCGATTTTCTTGCCCGCTTTCGGGCTCAATCGCTATTTCAAGACGCCTTTCATGGCGGCTTTTGCCATCGATGAGAAAGACATCGGCGACATGTTTGTCGTCTACGGCATCGTCGCGATGATCAGTTACTTGATTGGTGGACCGCTCGCCGATCGTTTCGCCCCTCGCTGGCTGATGGCCGGGTCGCTGCTGGCGACCGCCGCCGGGGCCGTCTACTTGGCCACCATCCCCTCTCTGTTTCAGCTCAAAGTCTTGTTTGGATTTTGGGGAGCGTCGACCATTCTCGCCTTCTGGGCGGCCCTGATTCGGGCGACCCACGACTGGGCCCGTCACGACGAACAAGGCCGCGCGTTCGGACTACTCGATGGCGGGCGGGGCCTCACCGCCGCCCTGATTGCCTCGGCCTGCGCGTTTGGTTTTGGCATTATGTTAGGCAACGCCGACAATCCGACGCTCGAAATGCAAACGACCGCCGTCAAACGCATCGCCTGGACCTATGCCGCCTGCAACGCGGTGGCGGCTATTTGCGTGTGGCTCTTCGTCCGCGAAAGTGGCCAAGTGATCGATCCCGCTGAAACGCCCCACGAGCTGCCGCAAACGACCGTCTGGCAACGCCTGGGCCGGGTGCTGGCGTCCCCCGCCATTTGGCTGCAAGCGGTCGTCATCATCGCCGCCTACAGCGCGTTCAAGATGATGGACAACTATGGCATCTATGCCGAGGATGCTTTTGGCTACACTTCGAGCGAGTCGGCCAAGCTGGTCGCCAACATCAGCTACATCCGCGCTTTCGCCGCGATCGGTGCCGGCTTCGTCGCCGACCGCCTGCTGGGCGTGAGGCGGACGATTCAGCTTTGCTTCGTGATCCTCACAATCAGTTACATCACCTTTCTCACAATGCCAACGACCACCACCATGTGGCCCCTGATGGCGGCCAACATGGCGCTCAGCTGCCTCGGCTTCTTCGCCCTGCGAGGCATTTACTTCGCCATGGTCGAAGAGACCGGCACCCCCCACCATCTAACCGGCACCGCCGTCGGAGTGATTAGCTTCGTCGGCTTCTTGCCCGAAATCTACATGGGCGTCTTCACCGGCTGGCTAATCACCGACGCCCGCGAAGCGGGGGATGTGCTGGTGGGCTATCGCCAGATTTTCTGGTGTTTGCTCGTGATGAGTTTGGTGGGAATTGTGGCGACCGTGGTGCTGCGGCGGTATGTTGGGAAGACGGACAATGACTCGAACCGCGCGCCTTAGTAAGCGGGGTGAAGCTGCGCTTGAACCTTCCGGAGTCCGGTAGCGAAAACGCTGTGTGCCACTGGCTCTGCCAGTGTAAGTTAACTGTGTTCGGTCTGTGCCCCACTTCGGTCGAACCATTGGGCAAAAGGTTTGGTGAGAAGCGGCAAGTCGGAGTCCACGATTTCTTCGAGATAGAACCGGGTACTCGACCACTTCCAATCGGTCGCTCTTTCAACCAACCCACGTTTTACAGGATTCGTGTGGATGTAGTCGATGCTGGCCTCGATGGCTTGTGGGCTGAACAGGTTCCGGTCAAAACCTGGGCCTTCTTGCCAGAATCGAAAGCAAGTTTTGCCGGGACGCTCTTGGACCATCAAACGGTCGAGCAGCGGCGACTGGTTCTCGATCAGCAACTGCTTGATCGCCTTCGACGTTGGCTGTTTCGTCCGAGCCAGCAGTCGGCTTACTTTTGCATCGACACTGCTTGGATGCACCAGCAGATGGACGTGCTCGGGCATGAAAACGAAGGCCACCAGGTCGAACTTCTCGTCGCCACATGCCGACGCCAGATTCCGAGCAAGAATGCCCCTCCCAACATCGTTCGAGAGAAGTGGCATCCGCCGATAGCACGAGAAAGTCAACTCGTGCAAATGGCCATGACCTTCAAAGTGCCGAATTCGTTTTCGATGGGGCTTGAGAGGCATGGCTCCACATTAGTTCAAAACACTGGCGAAGTCAGTGGCACACAGAGATAGTGGTTGGTTAAAGTTAACAATTCGTGTGCCACTGGCTCCGCCAGTGCGGCGTAAGGTTCGACATTCCAACAAGTTACACTGGCAGAGCCAGTGGCACACTGAAAAGTCGTATCTCGTTAGTGCCACCCGTCCGGGGACGCTGAAGTTGCAAGCAACCAAGAACTGCGCACGGCGCTCGCCGTGCCGGCCAATTTTTGTTGTCGAAATTGGCCTCGCGATATAGTAGAACGGGGGAACGCAAAAACGGTGTAGCCGGCTTGGCAACAATTCGGAGCGTTGTGTCTGGTTGTCCGAATCCTTGCGAATCGGGCTGCGGTAGGGTGCGGGCCGAAACGCTTGGCGAGTGGGGCTACGGAGTCGTTGCGAAGGAGTCGTTGCGCAGCTCGGCAGGAGCCTCGCTCTCACTGCGAATCGACGTTTTGATCGGTCTTGTCCAAAACGTCGCCCACTGGTCGTTCAAAACCCAGGCAGGAAATTCGCCCGCGAAGTCAGAAAACAACTATAAAACAAGGGGTTTTTTCAATTATAGCCAGAGACCAAAGTCGGAGTTTTGTCCCCTCCAATTGTGTTTGCGATTTCGTGGACAAAACGATCAAAACCCCCAGCAAAAAAAAGTAAGTAAACGTGACAGTAAGTCTTGGCGACTTCCGCGACGACTATTCGCTGCGTTCCCACTCCCCCACCACCGCCTCGTACTTCGCCCGCAATCCCGGAATCACCCTGAGCGCATTTTCGTGGTACAGCTTTTTCAGAATCTCGTCGGGCAGTCCGATGCCGTGGATGCGCCAGAAGCCTTGGGGTGGGAAGTCGTTCTCGGCATAGGGAAAGTACTCGTCGCGGGTTTCGAAGAATCGCCAGTTGGGCAGCATCCGCGCCGCGGGCCTCGGGCCGTCGGTGCCGAACATGATTCGATCTTGATAGCGCTCGAAAAACTCGCGCGTTGTATAAGGCTGACGACCCAGCTCAGCGATCCGCGACGACGTTTCGACAACCAGATTCGGATAGGTGTCGAGCCACTTGCCCACAGTCGCCAGGTCTTCGGGAAAGTTAGCAAGGTGAGCGCCGATGAATGTTGTCTTGGGATGCCGCGCGATCACGCGGTTGCGCTGCGCGAGCAGTTCATCGTGGCTGGGAAACTCTTCGCCGTGGAAGCTCCAGTTCGGGTGGCGGCTCAACTCTTCCCAGCGTTCGTTCGTGGCGTCGATCGGGTCGAAAAACGCCACCGGGTCGGCCGTGTGGATGATGACGGGCAGGCCCAACTCGCCGGCCGCCTGCCAAATCGGATCCCAGCGGGGATCGTCGACCTTGATCAGCGAACCGTCGGGATTCTTGTAGTAGAGGCCCAGCATTTTGAAAATCTTGAGCCCCACCGCCCCCTGCCGCTTGGCGTCAGCCAGCGCCTGGGCCATGCGATGGCCAAAGCCGGGCTGGTGACAGGCCCATGTCGCCGGCTCGCCCGGGTCGCCATCACCCTGCCAATCAACGTTGGCGAAAATCGCAAAACGATGGGGATACTTGGTCAGCAGATATTGTTTGTGGGTTGCGAAGTTCTCGCCAAGCTGTCCGTCGAGACTCACACAAACGGCCACGTTCTGATCGTCCATGACCTCGACAAACTCGTCGAGTCGCGCCGCGACATTACGAAACCGGAGCCGCGGGTGAATGTGAATGTCGATGACCGGAAACTTGGCCCGTTCGATCGGTGTAAGCTTGGCACGCAGTTGGCTGGTGGGGCGAAAGTTCTCGAGCGCCAGCGGCCGCCCCTCGCGGCCATCAAGCGGTCGCGCTTCTTGAGCAGTGTTTGTTTGAACCGCAGAGGACGCGAAGAGCGCGGAGAGTAGGAAGAGTTTGGCCGCAGATGTACGCAGAGGGGCGCAGATGTTGGGCATGACGCTATTATGAGTTGTCGAGTCAAGGAGCTTTGCAGTAACGTTCGTTATTCCCGCGCAGGCGGGAATCTAGACGCAGCGGTTACTCTCTAGATTCCCGCCTGCGCGGGAATGACGTTTGAATCAAGCGACGAACATCTGCGTTCATCCGCGTTCATCTGCGGCTAATTCTCGCAAATGAAAATGGAACTTACCGAGTTTGCCACCATAGTTGCCGGCCGAGATGGCGATGATTCCCTCGCCGGCGGCCGCGTGAATCATTGTAGTCATAGCCTGGGCAATGCAAGCTTCTTCGCTACCATTCACAACAATTTCATAGGCGCAATGGGCATCGGCCGGGAGTTCACTTTCGACGCGGCCACGCAGCGTGGGGCAAAACGCTTCGTTGGTCGAGGCGACGAGCTTCGGATATTTCGAGCCGACTTTGCTGCCACTACGGACAACACCACCAGGGAAAGGAGTGATCACGCCCGGCATGTCGGCAATCGACTCCACAGCCCGCCGTGCGGCCGCGAGCGTCGTCGGCTGGTCGGTGCCCATCAGAATGATGTTGCCACCGGCGATTCCCTTGGCGACGCCGACCGATTCTTCGACCGTAAATTCCCCATCCATGACGGGGATCCGCCAGAACCGGCGGTCGCCCAGTTTTTTGCTCTTCTGAAAACCATCGCCGAAGTAGCGGATTTGTTTGCCCACGGCAACGCGCTCGTCGGCGTCGGGCAGGCCATCGAACAGGGCCGAGGTGGGAGCCGTCATGACGCATTGCCCCACGCGATTGGGAATCGCCTTCGCGAGCGCATCGGTCGAAAAGCCAAACGCGAGCACCGACGCCGACGGTCGCCCATCGAGCGTTTCGTCGAGGTCAAGTTTTCGCTCGACGGCGACCTCGGCGTCGCAGCGAATCACGCTGCTCCCATAGCCACACAATTCGCGACACGCCGCATCGAGCCAATAGTCGTCGATCGCCGAAACGATAAGCCGCGCGTAGCGCATGCGAAACGCTTCGGCAAAGGTGTCGATGATTTCAGTAGGGCCGATTTGCATCGCCACATTGTAGTAGGCCGGAACAAGCTTGCGCAGTTCCGGCAGCATCGTCGTGGTTCGCTCCGCGAACCAACGTTTGATCGCGGAGCGATCAACGACAATTAACCGAACAGCGCACGCACGGCGATTTGCGACCACGATTCGTAGCCATCGAGATTGTCGAGCAATTCGCTGGCCGGCGAGAAGCGGGCATCGACCATGTCGTCTTCGGCAGGCGAGACATGGGGCTCGACGACATCAAACACATGCACCACACCC
>JBGSRO010000118.1:0-15524 GCA_041737535.1 Pirellulales bacterium
CATCGACAAGATCCGCCGCCACTTGAGCGACGAAGAGCGGAAGAATTCAACGCAGAGATCGTCGGATGTCGCCCCCGAAAACGCCGACGGCGAGCGGCAACCAGGCGACGAAACGCCGGCAGGCGCAGCGGCAAAGCCGAAAGGTAGCGGTGAACAATCAACTGGTCAGAAACCGGAAAGCAAAGAACCCAGCGGCCAAGGCGATCCCGAAGCGGGCAGCGAAGCAACCGAAGGCGCGGGAGCCGAACAACCCGGAACCAAAGACAAATCCGCTAGCGGCGAAACCAGCTCGACGAGCGCTGAGTCCGATACCGACCCAGAAGCGGGCAACGAACCGGGGGGTGGCGATTCAACCGGTGAAGAAAACAGCGGCGGCAGCCCCGAAGCCCAGCGCGACGCCACCGCGCGCGAAAAGACGCCCGAAGGAGACACACCCGAACGCCAGGGCGAAGACGCGGCCCAATCACCCGGTACCAGCAAGAACGAATCCGACAGCCGTGGCGAACAAAGGGGCGACCAAGAAGGGGGCGGCACCAAAGGGGGAGGTCAACAAGCCCCCCGCGAAGGAACCGGCAGCGACGGTCAGAACCAAGCCGCCGACGAAGGGGCGGGCCGATCGGCCGACGAAGGACCGGGTGAGACAGGCAACGAAGGGGGCGATGGTCCCGAAGCCGATGGCGAGACTGGCACCGCCGGCGAGCAACCGGGAGAGGGTAGCGAAACGCAAACGGGTGGCGAAAAACCCGGGGGTGAAAGTCAGCCGGGCCAAGCTGGCCAGGGCGAACAGGGCGATCCCAACTCGATGAAAAGCTCGCCCAATGCCGCACCCGGTTCAATGCCAACCGGTGGCGATGGCGGGCCAATCGGTGGCGACGCCGTCCCTGCCGGTGGCGAGGCCCTCGCCGGCGATGAGGCGAATCTCGACTACGCCCGAGAGCAAACCGACCTGATGCTCGAAGAGCTTAGCGACCAACTCGACAAGCAAAAAGTCGACGAGCAGATGCTCGACGAACTCGGCTGGACCGAAGGCGAGCTTCGCAGCTTCGTCGACCGCTGGAAGACCCGCAAACAAGCGGCCGAAACGGGCGATGCAGCCGCCCAAGTCGAACTCGATGAGGCGCTGCGTTCAATCGGTCTCAAAAGCGGCACGATCGCGGGCGAGACCAATCGCACCACCGACGAGAACCGCAATTTTTCAGAAGGGACCAACCGCGCCGTCCCCAGCAAATACCGCGACCGGTTGAAGTGGTACACCGAAAGCCTCAACCGCAGCCGCGACTAAACACGTTCTTAGTGACCGCATTCATGCGGTCGGTTAAATGGACAGGATAACGGGATCGGCAGGACGGGATAAACTTCGCCAGTTCAAAACCCATCCTGTAAATCCTGCCAATCCTGTCATCCTGTCCATTCTTCGCATGACCTTCAGCATCAAAACGTTGCTCTACACTTTCGCCCTCTTGGCGAGTTGTCTCGCATTGATTGGCGTGTGGGGCGCGCTCGTGTGGCTGGTGGTGCTGGGTTTCTGGGCCTGCTGGTTTGGCGTGCCGGGCGTTTCGATTAATAACTTCGTCGTTTTCTGTTTTCTCCCGATCGGTCTCCCTGCATTCTTTCTGCCAGCCTTCCAATCTGCGCGCGAGTCGCATCCGGCGAATAAGTCTGAGAACAATATGAAGCAACTCGTTCTCGGAATCATCAATCATGACAGCATCCGCAAATCGCTGCCTCCTGCTTATGTGGCTGATGAGACCGGAGTACCGCTTCACAGTTGGCGAACATTGCTGTGGCCGTTCGTCGAACAGGGTGTCGCCTTCGAGAGGCTCGATCTAGCGAAGCCGTGGAACGATCCTGGAAATCCGGCGTTGGGCTGCGACGAATACCCCTACCAAAGCCCGCGATTCCCAAGTTCGTACACTCAGTCGATGCATACCAACTACTTCGCCGTCGTTGGCGACGAGACGGCTTGGCCACCCGGCGGCGGCATCGCCTTCGACGACATCACTGACGACACCGCCAGCACCATTGCGTTGATTGAAGTCCCTCGCACCGATATTCACATGATGGAGCCGCGCGACATGACGGTCGAAGAAGCGGTGCAGTATCTGACCGGCGAGACGAGCGACAAGTGGGGTTACACAGTCGACTCGGCATTTACACGGTCAGTCTACAACCGCCCCGAAAAGGTACTGATCGCCTTCATGGATGGCCACGTCGATTCGTTTGGCGTGATGGACCGCGAAACGGCCCTCGCGCTGCTCACGCGCAATGGCGGCGAGCAGGTCGATGCCGACGACTACGCCGAGGGATTGTCGCGACCGCGCTACGTCCGCGAGTATACGCCCTGGGAAAGAGTCTGGGCCGCTGTGGTATTCGTTCTACTCGTGGTCCTTCCCGGATTTTTAAGAAAACGAGCGTCGTGACCGCATTCATGCAGTCTGAAGAATGGACAGGATAACGGGATCGGCAGGATCAACGGGATAAACTTCGCGAGTCCAAATCTCATCCCGTGAATCGTGCCGATCCTGTCATCCTGTCCAAACATGAATTCGCTGAAGCGGGCGACTACATTCGATGACATTCAGTCTGAAAACAATGCTGTGGGTGTTCACGCTCCTCGCGAGCAGTCTGCGCCTCTTTGGGCTGTGGGGTGTTGCAGTTTTTCTCTTGGTCGTCTGGTTCTGGTCTCGCGAAGCTTCGACTCGGAATATCTTGACGCAACTCTTCTTCGTCTTCGGGGCAGTTTTTTTGTTAGTCTGGCTACTAATTCCGGCTGTGCAGTTTGCTCGTGAGGCTGCGAATCGGAACTCGGCGCTCAACAACATGAAACAAGTCGTGTTGGGGATGCACAACTACCATGACGTACGCAAGAACTTCCCTCCCGCCACGACGTTTGACGACGATGGAAATCAATTGCACAGTTGGCGGACGCTGATTGTTCCATGCTGTACAAAAAACCTCGAATGGTACAAGGTCGACTTTGCGCAGCCTTGGGACTCACCAAAGAACCAGGCGCAGTTTACTTGGCCGGGGCTCTATCAAAGTCCACGCTATGATTCGGACCCTGACGCGACTACTCACACCAACATCGTCGCGGTTGTCGGCGACGAAACGATGTGGCCAACCGGCGAGTCAGTGGAATTTCTCGATTGCGAAGACGGGTCGAGCGTAACCATCGCGCTCATCGAAGTGCCGACCACCGACATCCACTGCATGGAACCACGCGACTGGACGATGGACGAAGCGGTCGCTTTCTTGACGGGTGAGCCCCGAGAGGAGTGGCAGCACACAGTCGACTATTTTTTCTTCCGTCGAGTCTATCGACGCGACGTGGCGATCATTGGTTTCGCCGACGGGCACGCCGACCCGCTGGGGTGCGTGTCGCGGGAGATTGCGACGGCACTGTTGACGCGAGACGGTGGGGAAGTCATTTCCGCAGACGATCTGCCAGGATCGCGGCTCACGGGCAACGACCTACTGCGAGTCGAATTTCACTGGGGCAATATGATCGCTGCGTTGATATTTGCTGCGTCGATCGTCGCACCGGCATTTGTTCGTCGTAAGAAAATAGACAGGATGACAGGATCGGCCGGATAAAAAAGCGCCGCAGCACCGATCACAACCCATTACGTCGGCAAGCGATTCGAAGTCCCGCATTTACGATTCCAGTTATGATCAAGTCCGATCCCGAAAATCCCGCCAATCCCGTCATCCTGTCTGTTCTTTAAACGCGCCCGGGACAATGGTCCCATGCAACGAATCCGCACGCCCAAACGCCGATAACCGCCACGACGATCGAATCGTCGTGGCAGCGGCGGGGTTTTGGTTTTCGGCAGCTAGCTTAGAAGCTCGTCTTCAGCGGTAGCGTCGTCGCGTGGCTGTTGAAGCGGTTGGCCGGCGACGGGGCGTGACTTACTGGAGCAACGGGTTGGGGTTGCGGCACAGGTTGTGGCTGAGGAGCCGGGGCCGCGCCGTTGCGACGGCTCTTGCTGGCCGACTTTTCGACCGGAATCATGTCCTGCTCGATCACCATCAGCAATTTGCTGATGCAGAGCTTGTTCATGCTCGTGTGCAGGTCGTGAGCCTCGCTGCGGAGGTAGTCGTGCATGCTCTGCGGCAGGCGAACCGTGATAACACGGGTCGGCTCGGTTTCGGTATCACCGCCGGTCTTCTTCTCGCGTAGCTTGACCAGCATCTTTTGGATCGAAGCGAACTCGTCCGACTTCTCGAACTCGGTCAAAGCATCGAAGCTGGGATAAGCCGAGCGGACGGCTCCATCGACTCCCAGCACCTCGCGGAAGAAGGTGACCCAATCGGGATCTTGCTTAAAAAGCTGCTCGGCTACGCGAAGGACTTCCTGATTCTTGTTAGCGGTTAGTGTTTCCATCATCTCGCTTCGTCTCCTTACTACTTGTCACTTGGATCCCACCGGGGAACGGACCGACGGTCGGCCCGCTTTTAGGAGCAGTTTCGCTAGCGGTCAAGCTGCATCACGTTTCTTCTTGCAGTGCTTGCACTTACGTCGATTGGGGAGGGGTGCCTATTCGCGTGCAGCGACTGCCCGGGAATCAGGCACCGATTTCGTGCCTAACTTCTGTGCAGCGAGTCGTTTCCCATTGGCCCATGTGTCTAGTTGGCAAACTGTGCCGGTCGTCGCGGCGATAGAGCCTATGAATAAAGTGGTTTTGACCCAACTTAAGTTTTTTTCGACAAGTTTCGAGGCAACGAGACATGGGCGAGTGTTGGAAAGTCGGCACGGGGTGGCCGATGCCTCATTCTCGAAAGAGGTTGATGCGAACGGGCTAGATTGCCCCGTTTATCAACTCGCTGTGATTGCGTTTGCCCGAGACCAACCACGTGTTAGGACGCAGGAACAGAAGATTGTGCCGAGCAATGCGCCGTTGCGGGGGATGGCGGCTTTCGTTCGCCCTATTCTGACGGCCGCAGGGTAGGGGCGATTGCGGCGAGCGGAACTTCGGCTTTTACCCGCGCAACCAGATCGATTGCTATGTGTCTAATTTTCCGCCGAACCTCGACAACATTTTCTTAAGCCGCACGGCCGGCAATCGTTTGAGTCGTTGCGTCGTCGGGTCGACTTCGATTCCGACAGACTCGAGCGCCGTAACGCCCAAAATAGGCTCAGCGTTTTCGTGTCCCATGACTACGGTATTGCCAACCCGCTCTCCCATAAATTCTAGTTCGGCGATTGTTACATCAACTCGAGACTCGCTGCCATCAGCAAGTTCATAATTTCGCTTGCCTCTCGCGGTGAGCCCAATCGCTTCGAGATGTTTGCGAGGGACCAGTGAATCGGTCACTCCGGTATCGACCAAGAATAGGCCATCCCATTCCTTGGTCGGATCGCCGGGATTGCGGACAGTGACTGTTACGTGCGTGACACCCATTTGCCTGGCCCTCGATATGAAAAGAATATAAATATACTTGACGCTCAGGCTCGGAGCCTGTGTCACTCGAAATTACCTCAAATATACCACATCGGCTCACGCCGATTCGCCGCTTGTTCGACCAAATCGGCGAGTGAGACGTTATCGAGAAAAGTCTGTTGGGCGTTCGTGGCGGCCCGCCACGCTTCGTCGAGTGCGCGGTGCAGGGGCGAGTGATTCTCGCCGAGTCCATTATCGCGCGCGGTGCCTTCGAGCGCTGCGACGACTTCGCCGAGGGTGATTTCTTGGGGCGAGCGCTTGAGCCGGTAGCCTCCCCCTGCCCCTCGAATGCTGGCGACGATTCCGGCGCGTTTGAGTTCCAAGAGTATCTGCACCAAGAACCGATGAGGAATATCGTGGTCGTCGGCCAACCGGCGAATGTTGAGCCGCTCTCCCTCGGCACAACTCGACGCCAGCGTTAGCAGCGCAAGGACACCGTATTCGACTTTGGCAGGTAATTTCATGCGTGACAGTCTAGAGTCTAGGGTCCAGAGACGAGGGGAAAGGTTCGCTGCGCAAATTTGACTGATAACTGAAAACTGACCACCGAAGACTCTAAATACCGCTGCCGTCGGCTTGGTCGACGGAGTGAAGTCCGCATTCGGTTTTTTGGGTGCCGGCCCAGCGACCGGCCCGTTCGTTGGTACTGTCGTCGGCGCTGCTGTCGATCACTCTTTGGGTGCAAGGCCAGCAACCGATGCTGGGGTAGCCTTCGTCGTGCATCTTATTATAGGGAACATCTTCGGCCACGATCCGCGACCAAACGCTTTTCTTCGTGGCGTTCGCAAGTGGGCTGATTTTCACGAGCCCGAACTTCTTGTCCCAACCGACGATCGGCGCTACGGCCCGGTCGGCACTTTGGTCGCGGCGAATACCACTCATCCAAGCGTGGCGGCCCTCGATGCCGCGATGCAGTACCTTGATCTTGCGATCGAAGCAGCACTGGTTGGGGTTCACTTGATAAAGGGGCCCGCCATGCTGGGCTTCGTACTCGGGAACCGTCAGCTCTGGCTGCAGCAATTCGACGTTAATGCCGTACTTTGCCACGACCCGCTCGCGAAGATCGAGCGTCGCTTGGAACTGATAGCCCGTGTCGAGGTTGAACAAATAAGTCTCGGGGGCCGCTTTGGCGATGATCGAGAGCAGCAAGCATCCCTCTGGGCCGAACGCGGTCGCCATCGCCAGCTTGTCGCCAAACCGCTGGCCGGCCCAGGCGATAATCTCGTCCGGCGTCGCCGATTCGAGCCGAAGGCTCGCCGCCGCTAGCTCTGCTAGCAGTTCGGGGGTCGGCTCGAGCTTCGCCGGCGAAATGGTTGATTTTTCCGCTAATTTTGACGGCGAAATAGCGGGCATCGTGAACGAGGGAGTCGAAGTTGCGATGGCGGACATGTTGGCACCCACTGGACTCGGTGCCGATCTGGCACAATGATAACTAACTACATAAACAAAGTCAACAATTGCTTCTGCTTACGATTTACCATCGACCTTTGTTCATTGTCGGGCACAGTTTTTAACGGTCGAGGGGTTAAAGCGAGGCCAAAACTGATGATTTAGCGCAATTCTGCTCAGCTATCGGAATTTCCCACAAATTTCGATGCTCAAGCCTCCTTTCGCCTCGCTGTCGGCAATCGTGATCGACGACCAAATGAAAAGGCGGCCTTTGCATTTTCTCCCGCTAAGGTTTCGCCGCAGGCGGCTCGGGTCGCGAGCGTTCACTTTGTTAAGAAAAGTGTTTGGCCAAGGCTGCCCGGTTTGATAGACTTCAAAAACCCACCCAGTGCCGCGAATTTCCCCACCTGGCGCAACGATGGTCGATCAGAACGGCAAGTTTTCCTAAGTTCTGATTCTGACCAGCGGAATTGTCTCAGCTGTCAAGACTACTAAATGCTAAGTTCTCTCGATTTCTACTCACGACGGTTCCTTCCTGGACTCAACGGGCTGTTTGCTTCTTTCGTTTTGGTTGCGATGTCGTTTCCAGTCTGTGGGGCCGAGGTGCCGCTCGAGTTGAGCAACGAAGCGCGCGCGATCATCGCCAATCGCTGCGTCGATTGCCACAGTGGCGAGTCAGCCGAAGCGGGGGTGCACTTCGATGACTTCGCGAGCCTCACCACTGGCGCCAGGTTGAAGCTCCTCAACCGGGCGCAGGATCAAATTTTCTTTGGCCTCATGCCCCCGGCTGAGGCCGACCAACTCGACGAGCGCGAACAAGAGCAGCTCGCCGGTTGGCTACGTCAGGAACTTCGTCGCCGCCAAGCGTCGGAGTTAGACGAAAAGCTACGAGATCCGGGGTTTGGAAACTATGTCGATCACACGAAGCTGTTCGATGGATCGGTCGATTCGAAGCCATTTACCTATGCCCGTCGTTGGTTGGTAAGTCCACAGATTTTCGACGCGCGGGTCAACGATGTCTTTCGTTTAACGGGCCGGGCTCGTCAATCGAGTTTCTATGGGGTTACCAATCCGTTTGTGTTGCCCGATCATTCGGGCGTTCGCGACTACGATAATGGCTTGCTCGACGGTGGCCACTTGTTAGTGATGCTTAGCAATGCGGAGTGGATCGCCGAGAAGCAGATTTTTGCCGCCATTCACGCCGGCGATGACCTTCGAAAGTTTGAGTTCTCTAATCCGAAAGATCGTTGGGTTCCGCCGAATTCGCCACCCGAGTTTATCGCGATCGTGCAACAGGACTTTAAGCCGACCGATCGAGAAATGATCGCCGCAATTGCTGCGCAGTTCGACTGCGTGTTGCGAAGGCAGCCGAGCGCCATTGAAGCGCAGCGTTATTTGGAGCTGCTGCGGTCGTCGATCGAGATCGGGGGAAACGAAGCCGGGCTTGAGCAACTGCTCATCGCCGTGTTGCTCGAATCCGAGTTCCTTTACCGGCAAGAATTCGGTGCTGGCGAACCCGATGAGTTCGGTCGCCGACCTCTGTCGCCCAGGGAGGCCGCCCAGGCAATTGCTTATGCGATCGGCGACGTCGGACCCGACGAGGCACTTCAGCAAGCGGCCGATGCCGGCAGGCTCCGCACCAAAGAAGATTACCGCCGTGAAGTCACGCGACTGCTCAGCGACGACACTTCTTTCAGCGGTCCGGTCGACCCCTCGCTGAGTGGCAAGAACATGCAGTCGCATGTTAGCACTCATCCCAAGCTGGTGCGGTTTTTTCGCGAATTTTTTGGATATCCCAACGCAACGAAAGTCTTCAAAGACATCAAACGTAGCGACGGTTATTATCAAAACCCCGAACGTGGCACAGCGGGCACGCCCGGCTTCCTGGTGAAGGAGGCCGATCGCATCGTCGATCGAGCGCTGGAACTCGACGAGAACGTGTTCGAATACCTGCTTACGACCGACGAATATTTCGTCTATCACAACATCGACAACGAGTCGGGGCGGAAGATCATCGAAGAATGGACGGAGACATACCAGCATTTGAAAGATACAGACTGGAAGAACAATCCCGAGCAGGTCATCGAAGAGAACCTCGAATTCCTGAAATCGAAGAAGAGCCTTCGGATTGTTGGCGGTCAGCAGACACGCGAACTCCTTCGTTACATGTATTATTTCAGCGAGTCGATCGGTCGTGGACGCACGCCATTTACGACACCATCGTTCGCCCACGGCTACCACTACAACCATTCGACTTTTTATAATTTGCCACCAACGCCCAACGCATTTCGCTATGGCGGGCGACAGCCCGAGAAAGACCCCAGACTCAACGACACCGTATTCTGGGACTATCCGGTTGAGCAACCCTTCGCGATCGAGCACCGCCAGGGTCTGCTCACTCATCCGGCATGGCTGATCGCTCACTCCGGTAATTTTCAAACCGATCCGATTCGTCGCGGTAAATGGATTCGCGAGAAACTGTTAGCCGACAGCGTTCCCGACGTGCCGATCACCGTTGATGCTCAAGTTCCGGAAGATCCGCATAAGACGTTTCGTGAGCGCGTCGAAATGGTGACTACGCGGGCTGAGTGCTGGAAATGTCACCAAAAAATGAACCCGCTTGGTCTGCCGTTCGAGTCGTTCGACGATTTTGGACGCTATCGTTCTGAGGAACCGCTGGAATCTCCGGAGAATTTCGTTGCCAGCTCGAGGAAGAAGGACGGAGCCGATGTTTTCAAGACGCGGCCCGTCAACACGGCCGGAGAATTGAAGGGGACCAACGATCCCGCACTCGACGGCGAAGTTGCCAATGCGTTCGAGCTCATCGATCGCTTAGCGAAGTCCGAACGAACTCGTCAGTCGTTCATCCGCCACGCATTTCGGTTCTTTATGGGGCGAAATGAGTTGCTTTCCGATTCACAGACGCTCATCGAAGCCGACGAGGCCTATGTCGCCAGTGGCGGAAGTTTCAAGGCCGTTGTCGTTTCGCTATTGAGTTCAGATTCGTTCATTTATCGAAAAGACCTCGAACCACAGTAATTATCGTCGCAGCCAGACAATCGATGTCGTGCTCGGAATGAGCGGGCGATCGCCGAAACATATTTAGGAACACGACCCCTTTCACGCGGCTCTTGGTCGCTCACTAACCGAAGGATTCCGCCATGGACACTCGTCGTCACTTCCTTAAGTCCGGTTTGTTCGGAGCTAGTTCACTTGGTTTGCTTCCGAAGTTGATGGCGGCTTCCGCGTCTAACCCGATATCACCGCCGACGCGGTTCATCTTTCTTCACAAGGGGAACGGATTGCTGCCCGAATCATTGGTGCTGCCGACCTTTGACGACAAGCAACGCGAAACCGATCGCAAGAAAGACTCCCTCTGCGTCGACCTCGACAACCATGAATTACCCGCTTGGATGAGTCCGCTCGAAAACCACAAGAAGAACCTCACCATCTTGCAAGGTCTTTCGGGCAAAATGTGTTCTACCGGGCATCACACTTGGTGCTCTTCACTCGGTGCGTTTAAGGCGAACGAACGCCTCAGCTCGATTCAATGGGCAACGGTCGACATCGAGCTCTCGAACATGTTTCCGTCGCCGTTCGGCCATATCGAACTCGCTTGCTTTCCGAGCGATGGCGGCAACGCGCGAGGTAACATCAACGGGATCGAAAAAGGATTCTCGGCGCGAGGCCCCCAGCAGCCGAACTATGCGTTTGGTTCGCCGAAAGTCGCTATGCAGGAGTTGTTTAAGTCGGTGGCCACCGACAAATCGTCGCAAACCAGTTATGAGCTCCAGCGCAACATTCTCGACTTCGTTGCCGAGAACCACGCCGACATGGCTCAGCAACTGCGCGGCGTCGAACAACCCAAGGTTCGCAACTACGCCGACGCGCTACAGGACATTCGCGACCGCAATGGTCGCGTCGAAGCCATGGCCGATGCGATTCGTCGGCATAGGCCACAACTCGACGCAAAGTACCTCGCCGACGATATCTCGACGGTCGATCGCCAAGCCGGTCACGCCGAAGTGTTGTTGTCGTCGTTGATATCGGGAATGACAAACGTCGTGACGTTCACACTCGATGAGCTCGGTACACTGTACACGGGGCTCGCAGGCATTGAAGGCGAAAATGTTAACCAACACGACGTGGGTCACGGCAAGGCGGTCGCGCAATTTAACGCGATCGAAGTGCGCGAAAAGATTTGTCATCAGCATATGGAAGTCATCGACACCATCGTGACGCGGCTCAAGAGCGTCCCCGAAGCAGGTGGCTCCATGTTCGATAACACGATGCTGTGCTATTTTCCCGACAACGGCGAAACACATCACAGCAACGGCACCGAATGGCCTTTTGTGGTGCTTGCCGGCGACAACACGCCGCTTGAGCTTGGTCGCCGTTACATTCGCTTGCCGGGCTACGGAAGCGAAGGACACAAGACGCTGGGCAACTGGTACACGACAATTCTCAATGCCTATGGCAACTCCATCAACCACTACGGCGCCCTTGATGTCGCACTAACAATCGACCAAAAAGGTCCGATCGAAGAATTCTTGGCTTAGCGACGATTGTCGCCCGATCCGCAAGATTCGGACCTCAACGAGTCGCTCTGAATTCTTGCGAGTCCGGTGACATGACGACCCGGCTACTTACTTGCTCGCCGACGTCTCGGCCTGATGATACTCGGCATTCGAGACTTCGCGGAATTTCACCAGTTGTTCGTTGACGACGGCAATGGCGTCGAGGTCGTCTTTCGAGAGGAGCCAGGCCAGCTTGTGTTCGCTACGCAGGTCGGGCTTTTCGAGGTCGTCGGTCGCCAAGCGAACCGTCACTGCCGCGATTTGGCGGTCGAGCAATTCGCGGTTCAGTGCGAGCCGAGGTCCCGGCGGCAGGCTGGTTGCCGTCAAACAATTGAGCTCGGCGAAAGCGTTGTAGAACTCAAATAGGACTCGCGCGCGGTCGGGCGAGGCGAGCGGTTGGGTATCGACGTCGTAGGTGAGCGCTTCGCTCGATAACTTCAAATTGTTGGTCGCTTCGTCGAACGTCGTGGTGAATTTCGGCGCGGCGTGCGAACGAAGCATGACATCTTTGTGACCCATTGCCCAGCGGGTGAGTTTAGCGATGTAGCCATCGACGCGGTCGGTCGTCCACTCGGTTTTGATTTCACGCGAGGGGTCGAGCAACACAAACCGCCCCGGCTGGTTCCCCTGGGGCGGGCTATAGATGGTCGTCGAATGCGACACTCCACGCAGGTCGTAATAAACGCCATTGTGAAAGAGGCTGACAGTGCGGCTATCAAACTCCTCGTCATCGCCGACATAGATAAAGGTCTCCATGCGGAAATCTTCAGCTTGGGCGGTGGCAAAGAAAGTCAGTACCAGAAGGGCGAGCAATAGGCGCATGAGACTTCCTTCGGTGGGCGGTACGTGGATCGGGGCGAGGCAGGGTAGCCCGTTTGCGATGGCACGTAAATAGATAGCGGCCGCGGGTGCTAGCTGTGAAGAACCACCGCCCTAACACTTTCTTGAGGGGAGAGAGCCCATGATCCTCAACCGAAATAAGCCGGTGCGTTGCCTGCTTTCCATTTAATATTGCACCCAATGCTCGGCTTCTGGTCTCCGTGCACCGGTTTGCTGGCGAGCACGGCTTCGACGGCGGCGGCGAGGTCTTCGCCTGTGATGGGAATGCCCGAGTCGGGACGGCTGCTGTCGAATTGGCCTCGGTAGACGAGTTTTTGCTCGGCGTCGAACAGATAGAAGTCGGGCGTGCAGGCAGCCGCATAGGCCTTAGCGACTTCCTGCGTTTCGTCGTATAGATAGGGAAAAGCGTAGCCCCGCTGCTCGGCTTCAGCGACCATTTGTTCGGGCGAGTCGGCGGGGTAATTCGCCACGTCGTTCGAGCTAATTGCTACCACCGACAAGCCTAGCGGAATGTACTTGTTGGCGAAAATTGCGAGGTCGTCAGCCAAGTGTTTGACGAAGGGGCAGTGGTTGCAGATGAACATGACGAGCAACGCCTTGGCATCGGCGAAATCGGCCAACGCGACTTCGGTGCCATCGACGTTCATTAGATTAAATTCGGGAGCTTTCGTGCCAAGCGGCAACATGGTGCTGGGTGTAAGGGCCATAGGGGGGGCGGTGCTCCATTAGCGTCGTGTTGCGAAGAACTGTCTGGATTAAGTATGGGGACTAATTTGTGGCACGACAACCACGCAGAGCTTGTGAAGTTAGAGGGTGAAGCAAGTGTCACATGCTACCTTCCCCCCGACTCTCGCCCCGCGAATTTAGGCTACCGAACCACCGGCAAATGCGGGTCGTTGACGCGAACACGGGGCGCGCTATAATCGCACTTACAGCAGCGCTCTGTGTCGACTCTGCTGATCGGTAGCGAGAGTCGCGCATGAACGGACGAACACCGAAGCCGTATGTTGCGTACTAAACCCCAATGCCGACGCCGCGTCGGCATCAACCCCTGAGCGAAACCCCACTCGCTCACTGATTTCACCGAGCCGGTGAGGCTCAACAGGATCGAACATGGCCGCTGGCGTAATCGAAGTCGACGACAAAACATTCGAAAGCGAAGTGTTGCAAAGCGACCAGGTCGTGCTGGTTGATTTTTGGGCACCCTGGTGCGGACCTTGCCGCATGATTGCTCCGGTCATTGAGCAGCTTGCAGCCGAAAACTCAGGAACGGCGAAGATCGTCAAAGTAAATACCGACGAAGCCCAAGATACAGCTCACAGCTATGGCGTGAGCAGCATCCCCACGCTGATGGTCTTCAAAAACGGCGAAGCCGTTAATCGCATGCTCGGTGTGCAGCCGAAGCCACGGTTACAGGAAGCGATCGATGAAGCGAAGGGGTGAGGTCCTGCTGGCGATTGTCTTAGGTCGGAAGCGCAAGTGAAAGTTTTTTTGCGCTCGAAGTATCGGCGCTGGTTGACGACCGTCGAGGTTGTGAAAACGTGGGTCAGGCACCGCACGACATACCTGTTCGTGGCACCGAATCAAAAAGGAGCCAGTCCTTTTTTCACAACCTCTAAGTCTCGTCGGTATCGCGCTCAGTCGGTCGACTACTGCGCAAATTTTCAATCTCGCTAAACGTTTCGCGCCGCGTCTTGACCTGCTCAAGCCCGGTGCCACGTTCCTCTGAGAGATTTCGTCGCCGTTCGTAATTTCGCTTCCATTACTTTTCTCTCGCATCAGCCATGCCTTTTCGATTCGAAAAGCTCACCGAAAAAGCCCAAGAAGCCGTCGCCGGCGCGCGAGACCTCGCCGCCGAAGCCGGTAACCCTCAGATCGAGCCCCATCATTTGCTTTCGGCACTGATCGCCGAGCCGGCTGGTATCGTACGTCCGTTGCTCGATAAAGTTGGCGCGAACATTGCGCAAATCGAGCAAATGACGAACGCCGAATTGACGCGACTGCCGCGGTCGTCGAGCGGCTCGCCACCGAGCATTTCGCGCGACTTGCAGAGCATACTCAACGCAGCGGCCGCTGAGGCCGACACGATGAAAGACGAGTTTGTTTCGACCGAGCATCTGCTCCTCGCACTCGTCAAAACCCCTAGCAAAGCAGCCGAAACGCTAAGGCTCAACGCCATCGACCAGGCGAGCCTGATGACCGCACTCAAATCGGTGCGAGGCAGCGCTCGCGTGACCGACCAAAATCCCGAAGGCAAATTCCAAGCCCTCGAAAAGTATGGCATCGACCTCGTCGAGCGGGCTCAGTCGGGCAAACTCGATCCGGTGATTGGTCGCGACCAAGAAATTCGCCGCGTGGTGCAGGTGCTCAGCCGCCGTCGCAAAAACAATCCCGTGTTGATTGGCGAACCGGGCGTTGGCAAGACGGCCATCGCCGAAGGGCTCGCGCTGCGGATCGTCGAGGGAGACGTTCCGCAAAGTCTCAAGCACCGCCGGGTGGTCGCACTCGACATGGGTGCGCTCATAGCAGGCACGAAATACCGGGGCGAATTCGAAGAGCGGCTAAAAGCGGTCCTTCGCGAAGTCGAAGACAGCGGTGGCAACGTCATCATGTTCATCGACGAGCTGCACACGGTCGTCGGTGCCGGTGCGGCCGAAGGGGGGAACGATGCTGCCAATCTACTCAAACCGGCCCTTGCACGCGGTGAGCTGCGTTGCATCGGCGCGACGACGCTCGACGAGTATCGCAAGTACATTGAGAAAGATGCCGCGCTTGAGCGACGCTTTCAGCCCGTCTTTGTCGGCGAGCCCAGCGTCGAAGACACGGTCGCCATTCTCCGCGGACTCAAATCGCGGTACGAAGCTCATCACAAAGGCGTGAAGGTAAAAGACTCGGCGTTGGTCGCGGCTGCTGAATTGTCGAATCGCTACATCGCCGATCGCCAATTGCCCGACAAAGCGATTGACTTGGTCGACGAGGCGATGAGCCGTCTCGCGATGGAACTCGAAAGTGTGCCGAGCGAAATTGACCAGGTACAACGTCGTATAACACAACTCGAACTCGCCGCCCGGCAACTCTCCGACGAAACAGAAGAACATGCCAGGCAGCGGCTCGAAGACATTAATGTCGAAATGGCAACGCTCCGCCGCGACCTCGCCAGCCTGCGCGAGCAGTGGGAAGCCGAGAAGCTGGGGGTGGGCGACGTCCACGAAGTCCGTCGCCAGCTCGAACAGGTAAAGTTGCAAAGCCAGCAGCAGGCGAACGCGATCAAAGACAA
>JBGSRO010000139.1:0-26586 GCA_041737535.1 Pirellulales bacterium
TGCGAGGTTGTGAAAAAATGGGACTGGCTCCGCACCTAACTGAGTACGCGCGACGCAGCGGTTCAAAGTGCGGTGCCTGTCCCACTTTTTCACAACATGATCCGCGAGTGCAAAGTGAATAAATGGGACAGGCACTACGGATGATGCCATTTGGCGGGCCAAAGCCAATGCGCCGTAGAGCCAGTCCCATTTATTCACAGCCTCTGCGCCGGAGTGACGACTCCTATGAAGCGTTTCTGAAAACTGAAAACTCATCGCTCTCCCTACCTCTGCTGCAAATACTCTTCAATCCGTTCGGCCTTGCGTAGCAGCAGCGGGGCGTGTTCGTTGGTCGACTCAATGAACCGCGCGAAGCCCTTCATGCTCAGCTCGAACTCATCGACGAATTTCTTGTGTTCTTGATCGCGCCAAGTCCCAGCGAGCGCATGGAGCTGCGACGACAGGCTTGATAGCTGTTCTTCGAGCTCGGTGCTAAACTTACGCAAACTCATCGCAAAGCGGCGCAGTTCGTTCGGGTCAACAATCGCTTGGCTCATCGCGATCTCCTTCGCAAGGAATTTCGGGCTTTGAATCTCTCCATTGTATGCAAACGGTCCGTTTCGCGGGAACCGATGCTAGCACCCCCGCTTTTTCTCAGCAAATTCAGAATAATCCGCAAGATCGACCCAGCTTCACACGATAACAACAGTAGCCAACAGCTATGCACCTTTCGCGATCGACTGATCGCGGCCAACTGTACTCAGCAACCTCTCGTCTGAAGCAAGGGTTGATCGATGGAGCGGACAACTCGCAACATGCGTCCTTACACACTCGCTTGTGGACTCGCCGTCACTCTCGTTTCGCTCACCAGTAGCGGTTGCTTCTGGGGCGTTACGAGCACCGGGCCGAGTCTCGGTATCCTCGCCTATCCGATTCCGGTGAGTCCTTTCTACCAAAAAGACAAGGAAGACGAATTCTGGCAAAAAGAGCGCTATGACCGTGTTCCAATTCTCGGACCAATCACCGCCGGCATGGAAGTCGTCGCGCTTGACCCACCGAGCGACGACGAAGTCATGCGGGCGATGGAAAAAGCCCAGCCGATTCAAAAAGGTCTCCCCTTTCTCTATGTTCGCAATCGCAACAACGTGCGCATCGTGAAAGAGAAAATTGCTGACTACATCGATCCGCCGCGCGTCTATCCGTTAATCGGCCCGGCTCAACAACATCACGCCCACTACAAGTGTACCGTCTACTACGAAGACGTTCGTCGCGTCGGCTGGCCGGTGCCACACACATTGGTTGACGAAGACGCTCGCGAAGTTCTCTACATCGACCACAACCACCTGCACATGGTGGGCAATGTCGACGAAGGATGCGGACCTCCTGTGCAGTAGCGGGCCAAGGCCGACCGATAGCATGCGACACCTCGGCCGAAAGTTTGGTCGAGGTGTTTGTGTTTGAGAGGGCAGTAGGTAGAAAAGAAAGCGGGCCATGAACATCGCAATTGTGCAATCTTGTTTCCATCCATTCTTGGCCGATGCCACGGGCAACATCCCAACGCAAAGTGTACTGGAAATGTTCGTCGCCGCCGGGCCGACTGTTTGGCCCATCGTCATCGCCTCGTTCATAATGACGCTTGTTGTGTTCGAGCGGTTCTTCTCGCTCCGACGGAGTCGCATTCTGCCGGGTCCATTCGTTAAATGCTTCCTCTCGCAGCTTAGCGAAGGCGCGCTCGATCGCGACGAGGCGATGGAGCTGTGTGCCCAAGATGGCAGTCCCATTTCACAAGTCTTCGCTGCCGGCCTCCGCAAGTGGGGCAAACCGGCCGTCGAAGTCGAGCAGGCGATTCTCGACGAAGGCGAACGAACGGCCAACGTGCTGCGTCGTTACCTGCGCGTGCTCAACGGCGTGGCGACCGTCTCGCCGCTGTTGGGCTTGCTCGGAACCGTCTGGGGAATGATCGAGGCATTCAACGCCATCAGTGGCAGCTCGGCGATGGGGCGTCCCGAACTGCTCGCGGGTGGTATCAGCGGCGCGCTCCTCTCGACGGCTGCCGGGCTATTGGTCGCGATACCAGCTTACATCTTTCACCTCTACTTCGTCGGCCGCGTCGATTCGCTGGTCATGGAAATCGACAGCGACGGCCAACAAGTCGTCCATTTGATCTCCAGCGAAGCGCTGGCCGATCGAAGAGGCAAGAAAAAGGCTGCGTAGTAAACCACACATCGAACGCATTAGCCGACGAGCTACGACTCGTCGGAGTCACTGCAACCTGTCATCGGAATCTGCAATCTGGCCAACGTCTTGACGTAATACTTCACTTCGCGCCGACGAGGCGTAGCTCGTCGGCTAATTCCGAAGTCTGTCCTCGCTCTCTTAGGCTCCCCGCTTTAGCGATGCCACTCAAAACACAACGCGACGATCAGGCAAGGCTCGATTTGACGCCGATGATCGATGTTGTGTTCTTGCTCATCATCTTCTTCATGGTGGCGACCAAGTTCACCGAAGTCGAGCGAAACATCGAAATCGAGCTGCCCAATGTGACCGACGCGGGCACATCGTCGCCGCTGGCAAAGCCCCGCGTGGTGGTTGTGTCGGCTGATGGCACGGTGCGGCTCGATGGACAGGTGGTGACCACCGAGGGGCTGACCAGCCAGCTCGCTGAAGCAACTCGCCAGAGCGCCGACGTCCAGGTCGAAATCCACGGCGACGCCCAGAGCGACTTTCAGCACATCGCCGCCGCGATGGCCGCCTGCCGCGCGGGGGGGGTAACTCAGCTCGGTATTAAGGTCGAAACGGCGACCGCCTTGGATGCTGGCGCTCGGAAAGTCCGATAGAAGGGAAAGGTTCCTTCGCTTTTCGTCGTCAATCGCCATGATTCTGATTTCGCTTTCAATCGTGGCTGCCGTGCTGGCGGTGGTGCTGCTCGTTTGGCACCGCACACCTTGGGGACGACGGCGGCCAATGCCCCAGTATGCCGTGCTGTCGCTGGTCGCTCATTTGTTGCTTGCGATTATCGCCGCTGCCGTGCGCGTGGTGGCTTGGCCACCGGGGGCGGGCGAGCCCGAACCGATTCGCGTAACAGTGCTGGCCGAACTGCCCCGCGAGGTCGTCGAGACGTTGGCCGATGTGTCGCCAACCGCCGAGCAAGCCTACGCCAAGCCGGTCGCTGCGAATGAAGTCGAAAACCCGCCAACCGACCAAATCGACAGCGACATTTTGCCGGTGAGCGAACCGACACCACCCCAGACAGAGCCGCTTGAAGCACCTTCGCTCGCCCAGCCGGCGTCGGTAGTACCGTTGCCATCGGAAGTTGTCGAACAAGTGATTAAGGTCGCAGCCGTCCCCAGTGAAACAGTGTCCGAGACACCGCCCGTCGAACAAACCGTGCCGCAGCCAGTCGCCGAGCCAACGCCAACTGTCGCGCACGCTCCACCACCGACCGAAGCCGACGAAATGCAAGCAGTGCAGCAGACACCGACAGTTCCCAAACCGAGCCCCCCTGCCCTGTCGCCGGCGGCACCGTTTGCCGATCGGTTGAGTCCCGAAAGGCTCGCCAAGGCCATCGAGCAAGGAGGCTCGCGCGAGACTGAGCAAGCTGTCGAGAACGCGCTCGCTTGGCTTGCCGACGCTCAGTCGGCCGACGGTCGCTGGAACGCAGCTCAATGGGGGGGCGGACGCGAAACCGAGCCGGTGCTCAATCACGACCGGGGTCGCACCGGTGCGCAAGCCGACACAGGCATCAGCGGGCTGGCGCTGCTGGCGTTTCTGGGGGCGGGCAATTCGCATCAGGCGGGCGGCTATCAACAGACGATGGCCGACGGACTCAATTTCTTGATCCGCAGCCAAAGTGCCGATGGCAATCTCGCGGGCGATGCGTTGCCCTATGCTCAGACCTACTGCCATTCGATGGCGACATTCGCACTCGCCGAGTCGCTGGCGATGACCGGCGATCAAAGGTTGCGACCGGCGGTCGATCGAGCAGTCGACTATTTCGTTCGCTCTCAAGACCTCGGCAGTGGTGGCTGGCGCTATCGTCCCGGCCAACAGGGCGACCTGAGCCAACTCGGCTGGGTCATCATGGCCCTGCGCAGCGCCGAACTCGGCGGTGCCGAAGTCCCCACCGCGACGTGGGAGCGAATCGAACATTTTGTCTCGCTCGTCGGCCAAGGTCGGCACGGGGGGCTCGGTTGCTATAAACCGGGCGACGCGCCGAGTCGCGCCATGACGGCCGAAGCTCTTTATTGCCGTCAGATTCTCGGCCTCACCGCCGATGGCCGGCAAGAATTCGCCACTCGAGAAGCGGTTGCCTACTTGGGTCAAGAATTGCCAGGCGACTCGCGAGTGAATTTGTATCATTGGTACTATGCCTCGCTCGCACTCCACCACGCCGCCCAGCAGTCCCCCGCGACCAAGGCGACTTGGCAAGAATGGAACAACCGTCTGCAAACCAGCCTGCTCCCTCGCCAAGAGTCGACGGGTGCGGCCACCGGCAGTTGGCCTCCCAACACCGTCTGGGCCGGCTATGGGGGACGTGTCTACAGCACGGCCATGGCGACCATGTGCCTCGAAGTCTATTATCGCTACCACGTCGACGACCCGGCCCGCGACCCCTGGGTGGCGGCCCGCGAAGTGCCGAATCTCAGGTAGCTTCCGCCGCGAAGCGCCGCGTCATTCGCCCAATGCGACCCGTCATTCCGGCGCAGGCGGGGATGACGAACAGCCAAAAGAGGCGACAAATCCGTCATAATCCACACGGCAGACTTCTCCGAACTCTCGCTGCGTATAGAATTAACCGCTAGCAGCGGCTAGAATACAGTGGTGAGATTCGTTCTTCTCACACCCCCTCCCCATTTGGCGATGGCTTCGCCCGAGGCGTTCATGTTTACTCCTGGTCCATTGCAACTATTGATCGTTGCTGCCGTTGTGTTGCTGCTGTTCGGCAACCGTTTGCCTTCGCTAGCGCGTTCGCTCGGCTCGAGCATTGTCGAATTCAAGAAGGGTGTTCGCGAGATCGAAAACTCGTCGTCCGATGAATCGACCGGCGAAAAGAAACCTTCCTAGCATTTTCCGTTAATCTCTCCGCGTAGCGGACCTAAACAAACATGTTCGGAATCGGACAACCTGAGCTACTAATCGTGGGCCTCGTGGCGCTGTTGCTGTTCGGCAATAAACTGCCAAGTGTCGCGCGGTCGTTTGGCAAGAGCCTCACCGAGTTCAAAAAAGGGATGTCGGGCGTGACCGACGAATTCCACAGCGCGATGCACGACGCCGACCGCGCGTCGATCGACTACGACCGAGTCCGCGACGACTACAACGAGCCGAAGGCGCCGAAGTTCGTCCCGCCGACTTCGCCCCCGGTTGAGTCGCCCTGATAGTCGCTGATCGCTCCGCGATCAAGCGCTGATTGCGGAGCAATCAGCGACTAGGCCTACATTTCTTGCCAGGCAATCGTCGTTGCATCAAACACCGGGCCTTCGACACAGGTCCGGCGATAATCCCAATTGCCCTCGCCATCGCGAACCGGCGCGACACAGCTAAAGCAAATGCCCAGCCCACACGCCATCGGCGTTTCGAGCGACGCATAACAGTCTCCGTGATAGTCGCTGATCGCTCCGCGATCAAACGCTGATTGCGGAGCAATCAGCGACTATGCCTACATTTCTTGCCAGGCAATCGTTGTCGCGTCGAACACCGGGCCTTCGACACAGGTCCGGCGATAATCCCAATTGCCCTCGCCATCGCGAACCGGCGCGACACAGCTAAAGCAAATGCCCAGCCCACACGCCATTGGCGTTTCGAGCGACGCATAACAGTCGACTTGCGCGGCGGCGCAAATGTTGGCCACGGCGTGCATCATTGGCTCCGGGCCACAACAAAACACGGCCCGCGACTGGCCCGTTGTGTCACCGATCGCTTGGCGAAGCAAGTCGGTCACTAGCCCATGATGTCCCACGCTGCCATCGTCGCTGGCAATTCGCAGGTCGATGCCAGCGGTGCGAAAGTCGTCGGCACCGGCGACCAGCGACTCGCGACGCACTCCATAACAGAGCGAAACGGCAGTCGCCTTTGGCGATCGCGAAGCATTGTAAGTTCGCGCACCTAGATACTCGCGAGCGACAGTCAAGAAAGGCGTTTGCCCAATGCCGCCGGCCACCATGATGAGATGCTCGACGTCGAGCACCGGAAACCCATTTCCCAGCGGGCCCCACACTCGCACCTGGGCGCCAGGGGTTAGCTTCGCGAGTCGCGTCGTCATGCGCCCCATCACGACGTAAACCACATCGATGTACGTCGGCGCGCCCCACTCGTTGTCAACCACGTCATAAAGCGCCAATGGTCGGCCCAACAGCGGGTCGCTCTCGACGTCGAGCCGCACCATCACAAACTGCCCCGGCACGATCTGACGGGCAATCTCTGGCGCGACAACACGCAACCGAAACGTCGACTCGGCCACCTGCACATTCTCGACCACCTCGCATGAGAGGCTCACCGCAGAGTCGGCAAAACAAGCATCACGAACCAATTAAATATCTCCCCATAGCCGACGAGCTACGCCTCGTCGCTGAAATCACTAGTTGTCTCGCTTCTTCGTATGCCCTGATTTCTTCGCAGGTCGACGTCGCAGCTTCTTCTTTGGTTCCAGTTCAATGCCATCGGCCACTTTCTTGAGCTGTGTTACCTCGCGTACCGTCAGCGGGCGATAAGCCCCGGCGGGCATTTCGCCCAGTTTGACCGGCCCCACCGCGACGCGGGTGAGCCTTTGCACTTTGTGGCCCAACTTCGCCAGCAGGCGACGAATCTCGCGATTCTTGCCTTCGTTGAGCACCATCTCGATGATCGTCGACTTCTTGTGCTTGCCTTTGAATTGCGCCCGCACGACTTTCACATGTCCGTCGGCCAGATAGACCCCCTTGGTGAGTTGCCCCAGCAGCGTCGTCTCGGGCGCGCCGGCGACTTGCACATGATAGGTCTTCTCGACGCCATGCCGGGGGTGCGTGAGCTTGTTGGCCAGCTCACCATCGTTGGTCATCAGAATCAAACCCTCGCTCGCCATGTCGAGTCGGCCGACGTTGAACACCCGCCCCGTCTCAGGGGGGAGCAGGTCGGTCACGCGAGGGCGGCCGACTTGATCGCGGGCGGTCGAGACGACTCCCTCAGGCTTATTGACCGCGAAGTAAACGAGCTTCGGCTTGTGCAATAGTTCGCCATCGACGTGAATCGTTTGTGTCGCCGGATCGACGCGCGTCCCCAACTCGGTGACAACGACATTGTCGACCTCGACCCGGCCCTCGACAATCAGCTCTTCGCAGTCGCGGCGGCTCGCAATACCGGCCGACGCGAGCAGTTTTTGCAACCGCTCGCGACCGTCATGCTTACGAGGCGGCCCCACTGCTGACGATCCCTTGGTAGGGCGCCGCCGGACAGCTTTCTGGCCCGGCTTGAGTAGACGACCACCTGAGCGCGTGACCCGTTTCTTACCGGGGGGCGATTTTTTGTTGGTCTTGTTGGTGGGGTGACTTTTCATGCTGTGCGATCTGAGAAAATTGATTTCAAGCCCTGATTCTATCAGCCGAGCGTCAAATCGACGACCGACCAAGCCCAAGTTGGACGGGATGACAAGATCGTCGGGATTAACGGGAAAGGATCGTTGATGGTTGACGATCATCCCGTCGATCCTGCGAGTCCTGTTATCCAGTCAATCGAGCAGAGCTTCAAACTCCGCTTCGCTGATCGCCGCGACTTGAATCGCCCCCCAATGAGGCGAGCAACGTTTTGATCGTTTTGAACGCGAAATCGCAATATCGACTCGAGCGTTCAAAACCCCTTGGCGATTTGTCTCGTTCAATTGGCGAAAACCGCTTGTTTTCCTGTCGATTCTCCTCGCTCGTGATGACCGAAGGACCTGAGTTTTGAACGACCAACGGGATCAGAACGTTCAAAACCCATTCAATACCTTTCGTTTGGAGAGAGGATGTAGGCCGGATTAAGGCGCTAGCCGCAGATCCGGCAATGGGATCAATCGCGCACATGGCGCCTGCCGGATTTACGCGAGTACGCTTAATCCGGCCTACACTCTCTGCTCGTTTCGTTCGGGTCAATGGACACAAACGACACCAAACTACACGACGCGACACTCGCCCCTGGCTTGTCCAGCAGTACGGATCGAGCACATTTCGCATTCACCCTTTCTAGCACGCCGCGTGGCCGATTTCGACAACGATTATTGGCCACGCGCGGGGTCTGTGAGTGTTAGGCTACAGCGGCATTCGAGATGAGGTGACAGTTAGGTGGCCCTGAAAAGGACGCCGGTCGGCCAACCACCATGGAAACTTGCATCCGTTGGCCGAGAAGCTCGGCGGAAATCGGCAAATCTAGCTCCGCATTCGCGCGGTGGGCGTCACCCTAGCATTTTTCCGCAATCGCCAATCGGCCCAAGTGAGCGGCAACCCCGCGCTTTTGGACCCGGTGCTAGAGTGCGTAGATGTTTCACACCTGCGCGGTTTGGGTGGACCGCCCAACGAAAGAGGATTATTTTGAAACTCCCCCTGTCCAAATCTTCTTAGTCGGGGTTTTCCATTCTAATGACTCGATATCCGACTTAGCCAATGACTCCTCCTCGGATACATATCGAATTCGCATCAGGTTCATCAATGGCAGCGATTCTGCGCCGGGGCCCGACTGAGTGGACGCGGTTGCTTCTGTGGGACACAGCTACGGATGAGCTCGAAGCTGGTTCTTGGTTCCACGGTCGAATCTACGGCGAAAGCTGTAGCATTTCACCCGATGGCAAGCTATTTGCCTATCTCGCCGCGAAGCATCAGGGAAACCTTGGTAAAGACGATTGCAGCTCTTGGATTGCCATTAGTAGACCGCCGTGGCTGACAGCTATCGCATTATGGCCACAGCATGGAACTCAAGGAATTAGCGCCGATTTCATCGATAACTCAGCTTTGATGATTTCCCATCCGCATTGGCACGAACTCAACTCAAGCGACAAACTACCAAATGAATTCAACGTCATTTCGAAATTCACCGGAAGGGGTGCGCCGGAACAATCGCTTCCGGTTCCTGCTAAATCAGCTGCCCAGTTTTTCAACAACCGAGGAATTGATCAACAGAATCAACGGTTTCGCTACGCTGATGGTAAATTGTTTCGTGACGAAATGCTCATTGCCGATATAGGTACAATGAAACCTGACCCAAAACCTTCTCCACAATGGGCACAACACTGGCCAAAAATCGGGTAACACAGGGTTGCCGCGCCTGGCTGGGCTTATCTCCATTTTTTGTCTCGAATAACAAGTTATCTGGGAATACCATGGCTTTGAACAACACTCTTCACATAGAGGAAACCTGTTTGAGAAACATCACAAGAATCTTCCTACTGCTGGTACTGTTTGCTGGCTGCGACCGTCAGGTACCATCGACTGTAACCAGTACATCCGAGTTTTCCGGCCGATTGGAAGCCGTGAACAAATGATCGAATACGTGAATCCAAACGCCGAAATGGTACCGTTCTTCGACCATCCGCTCATCACTCACAATAAGACACGCAACTGGACAAGTCCGCCGGGCCAACGGCATTGGTTCTCGATCGACGTGCGAATGACACTTGGCGATGCACGCGATGCACTGTCCTGTTTGCCAGTTGGTGCTTACGCCCAGAGCTTTGATTGGATGTACGAAAGCCCGAGCGATCCTGGTGCATACGCGGAGTTCCGAAGATATCCGGAAACTTGGACAGCCACGTTTTCGAATCACGGCTGGGGTTCCTATCCCGTGCCAATCGACTTTGAATCAGCCGCATTACTTTTCTGGGATGGATTGCTAGTCGATGGCTTGTACTTTATGGGCTATCAAAGAAACCGAGAACCAAAACCACCACAAGAACACATGGCACACTCTGGCCTTTCAACTGTGCTTCCAGACAACTTCGCGGAACGCATCAAGAAGGAAATTGTCGACTATATTCAGCGGCGCGTAACTGGCATCGATGGTACTTCGCGCTCACAACCCTCACCGAGCGATTGACGAATAGCGAGACGATCAGAATCGTTGTCGAATCGTCATCACCTCCCGCGTTGGGCATAACCTGTTATCCAGTCAATTAAGCAAATCTTCAAACTCCGCTTCGCTAATCACCGCCACTCCTAGCTCCTCGGCCTTGGCGAGTTTGCTGCCCGCTTTTTCGCCCGCGACGAGGTAGTCGGTCGAACGCGAGACACTGCTGCCGGCTTTGCCGCCGTGGGCGACGATCAGGTCTTCGATTTCTTTGCGCGAGTGACGCTCGAGCGTACCGGTGACGACGAGTGTTTTGCCGGCGAGTGCCGCTCCGCTCGAACCGGTGGTCGTAGCCTGGTCGACGTCGAGTTTGACACCGGCGGCACGCAGTTCGTCGATGACTCGTTCACCCTTTTCGCTGTGCAAAAAATGGTGGAGTGAACGGGCGATTTCGGGGCCGATGCCACTTTCGGCACCATTGACCTTGAACGTGCGGATGTCGTCTTCGCTGGCCGATTGTAGGGCGTCGATCGATTTGTAGTGGTCGGCCAGCACGCGCGAAGCGGTCGCGCCGACGTGGCGAATGCCGATGCCCGATAGCACACGGGCGAGGCCGCGTGACTTGCTCGCTTCGATGCCGGCCAGCACGTTGTCGACTTTCTTCTTGCCCATTCGTTCGAGCTGGAGCATGTCGTCGCGACGCTCGTGCAGTCGAAAGATGTCGCTGTAGCAATCGAGCAAACCGGCGTCGGCTAGTTGATGAACGAGCTTCTCGCCCATGCCGTCGATATCCATTTGGTCGCGACCGACAAAGTGTATGAGTCGCTCGCGAAGCTGCGCGGGGCACTCGGGGTTGATGCAGTAGCGCGAGGTTTCTTTGCCGCTGGCGTCTTGGTCGGTTTCGACTTCGCCACCACAATCGGGACATTTGTCGGGGGGCACGATTGGCTCGGCACCGGGCGGTCGATGTTCGGGGAGCGAGGCGAGCACCTGGGGGATAATTTCGCCCGCCTTCTCGATGCGCACCATATCGCCGATGCGGAGGTCTTTGCGATGGATCTCGCCGATGTTGAATAGCGTAGCATGTTGCACTGTGGTGCCCGCGACAAAAACCGGCTCCATGCGCGCTCGCGGACAGAGCTTGCCCGATTTGCCGACTTTCCATTCGATTTCGACGAGCCGAGTCGTCGCCTGCTCGGCCGCGTACTTGTAGGCGATGCACCAGCGGGGGAAGCGGCTCGTGCTGCCGAGTTGTGCTTGCAGCTCGTAGCGGTCGACTTTGACGACCATGCCATCGACACCGTAGGGGAGCTTGTGGCGTGTTTCTTGAAACGCACAGATGGCGGCCCATACTTCGTCGACGTTGGCGAAGTGATTCGAGAGGGGATTTGTGGGAAGTCCCCAACCGGCGATGGTGCGCATCCACTCGCTTTGCGACGCCACGTCGACACCCTGGGTTTCGCCACGACCATGGGCAATGAACTCGAGGCGGCGCTGGGCGACAAGTCGCGAGTCGAGTTGCTTGAGTGTGCCGGCGGTGGCGTTGCGGGGGTTCGCGAACGGCTCGTCCCCCGTCGCTTCGGCAAGCTGGTTGAGTCGGTCGAATTCTTTGGCAGGCATGAAAATCTCGCCACGCACTTCGACGACGCTGGGCAAAGCGTCGGACGGTGCCCTGCTCCGCAGAGCAAGGGGAATCGCGCGAATCGTTTGCACGTTCCTTGTCACGTCGTCCCCCCGTTGGCCATCGCCGCGCGTGGCGGCGAGCGTGAGTTGGCCTGTTTCATATCTCAAACTAACCGCAACGCCATCGATCTTCGGTTCGGTGTAATATCCGCCGGGTAGTGGCCAGCCCAAATTTTTTCCGGCAACAAATCTCTCGGCTCGCGCGCGAGCCAGTAGCATTTGCTGCTCTTTGAGCGCGGCGCGTTGTTTGGTTGCCTCCGCCCCTCGACTCCCCTTGAACGACTGTAGTGCGGTGTCGAGTTCGACGAGCTTTTGTTCGATCTCGTTCAGGTCGGGATCGATCGCCTCGAAACACCGCTGGGCCCACTTACGAAGGCTCTCTTCGTCGTAAGTGTTGTCGATCGAATACATCCGCGCGGCATGGGCGACAGTGCGAAAACCGTCGATTGGCTGGCCGCCAACGCGCTGCGAGGGAGAGTCGCTCGACTGGAGCTTGGGAAACTGTTGTTCGAGTTCCACAAGTTCGCTCAACAGTTTGTCGTAGGCCACATCGTCAATCGATGGGCGAGCAGCGACGTAGTAGTCGTAGTCGTGTTGACGGATAAGCGTGCGCAACAAATTGACGCGCGTGACCGCTTCGTCGAGAGAAAGCTTCGGCATGAGTGCAGTAAATTGCGAGCAGAGTTTTGGGGGCGACTACGCGTCGCCACGCGTCGCTCCCGCATCGAAATGTGCCTGACCGGCATCCTCGAACCAGGCTGCCGCGACGGTTGCCGCGATCATACTCACCAGTTCGACGCCCAGCAATGCAGCCAGTGGATATTGCCAGCGGAGTGCGAATGCCGATTCGGTCGTCGCAGTCTGCGAGTCGAGACATCCGCTAAGCAGCGAGCCACAGAAGAAAGCCGCCGTCGCCAGAAACGTAGCCGCAATGCACATCAAAATGAACACGTAGGGATTCGACCGAGCCGATTCGCTCGCCGACTGAATCGTGTGATATCGATTGCCGACCGGCATGACTTCGTCTCCTCGCGCTGACATCCAAATCGAAGCCGAGTATAGCGCCGCGAAATCGGTTTGTCATGGTGCTCGGAAGCGATTTTTTGACATTTCTTCATCGGACGACCGCAGTTGACCCGGTTGTGAACCACCCGCCAACACGTTTTGCACCGCTGTACCGTTGGACTGCCTATCGAGTAGACTACGAAGCCGTCGTAACCGTCACAGATTCCTTCGTCGATTGCCGACCCTCGATGTCGAAAACTCGTCGCGATACACCACGTGCAAGAGGCGAATCGATTCGCGTGCGGGGTGCTCGGACTCACAATCTCAAGAGTGTCGACCTCGACGTGCCGCGAGGTCAGCTCACCGTTTTTTGTGGCGTTTCGGGGAGCGGCAAAACGAGCATGGCCCTCGACACGTTGTATGCCGAGGGGCAGCGGCGTTTCGTTGAAACTTTCAGTGCGTACACGCGGCAATTCCTCGACCAGCTCGATAAACCGCCGGTCGATTCAATCGAAGGGATTCCGCCCGCCGTCGCGCTTACGCGGCACGAAGCGCCGCGCTCAAATCGCTCGACAGTGGCGACAGTCAGCGAACTGGCTGTCTATTTGCAGATGTTGCTCGCCAGCGTTCACGAGTTGCAATGTCCCCGATGTGGGACAGCGATTGAATGCGACTCGCCCGAGACGGCAGCGCAGAAACTCGCAACAATAGCGGGCGATGCACGAATGATTTTGGCGATTGCCGATACACCAGATGTCGCCCAATCGCCCGTCGATTGGGCGATCGATTGGTGCGAGCGCGGCTTCGTGCGGGCGATCGTCGGCGGCAAAATGATCGATCTCGCCTCGCATGATCAGAATGAGTTCGACGCGAATTGCTACATCATTATCGACCGCGTTCGTGGCACGAACGAAACGCCGCGACTCGTCGAGTCGCTGGAAACAGCTTTCGACTGGGGCGATTCGACGGTTCACGTATTCGTCGAAACCGACAGAGGTGACACGGTCGAAATCGACGGCCACCATTTCGCCGAACACCGCTTCAGCCGCGTGCGAAAGTGCCAGTCGTGTGGGCTCGAAGTTCCCGCGCCTGAGCAACGGTTGTTCGACTTCAAAAGCCCGTTGGGTGCTTGTGCGACGTGCGAAGGCTTCGGCAGCGTGTCGGACATCGATGAGTCGTTGGTTGTACCCGACACGACGAAGTCGCTTCGTAGGGGCGCTATCGCACCGTGGAATACGCCCGCTTATGCGCACGAGCTTGAGGAGCTGATTGCGTTGGCCGATGACTATGGCGTGCGACTCGATTTGCCTTACGCCGAGCTCACCGCAGCCGAGCGGGCGATTGTGTGGGATGGTGTGCCCAAGCGCGACTTTGGTGGACTGTCGGGATTCTTCCGCTGGCTCGAGGCGCGGAAATACAAAATGCACCTTCGCGTCTTCGCCAGCCGTTGGCGAAGTTACCGCACTTGCCCCCAGTGCAACGGCCAGCGGCTCCGCATCGAAGCGCTTGGTTACAAACTGGCGGGCCATAGCGTAGCCGCGCTGCAGGAACTATCGATCGATGCGGCAACTGAGTTTTTCGCGAGTTTGCAGTTACCCGACTGGCAACAGCAACTCGCGCGTGGCCTGCTCGTCCAAATCACGTCGCGGCTGCGGTATCTGCAAATGGTCGGCGTTGGCTATCTCGAACTCAACCGCCCATTGCGCACGCTTAGCACGGGCGAACTGCAACGTGTCGCTATGACCACCTCGCTCGGCTCAACACTGGTCGACATGCTCTACGTCCTCGACGAACCAACGGCGGGTCTGCATCGCAGCGACACGCCCGCGCTCGTGATGGCGATCGAGTCGCTGCGCGACCGCGGTAACACGGTGGTCGTCGTCGAACATGAGGAGTCGGTATTGCGCGCGGCCGATTGGGCCGTTGAGTTCGGCCCGCGCGCGGGGCTCGAAGGGGGTGAGATCGTCTGTGAGTCGTCGCCTGTCGACATGGCCGCGAACACCGCGAGCGGCACGGGGGATTGGCTCGCTGGACGCCGCGAAATGGTGCCGACGAATCACACTCCCCGGCAAGCGAACGGCCGGCTGCAATTGCTCGGCGCGGCGGGGCACAACCTTAAGAATATCGACGTCGAGTTTCCGCTGGGTGTGATGTGTGTCGTGACGGGTGTGAGTGGCGCAGGCAAGACATCGCTCGTCGATGGCACGCTTGCGCCGGCCGTGAGTGCTAGGTTGACAACAGCCGATACGAACGAAGCGACGCCGCTGCCCTACGCCGATTTGCTTGGCTCGACGCTCATCGAACACGTCGTGCGGATGGATCAATCGCCCGTGGCAAAGACACCCCGGTCGAATGCGGTGACTTATATCAAAGCCTTTGACGCGATCCGCACGCTGTTGGCCGAGCTGCCCGAGGCAACATCGCGAGGTTTTGGGCCAGGGCATTTTAGCTTCAACGTCACCGGCGGTCGCTGTGAACAGTGCCAAGGCGCCGGACAGGTGGCGATCGACATGCACTTCATGGCCGACGTTTACATGACGTGCAGCGAGTGTGGCGGGCAACGATATCGGGCCGATGTCTTAGACGTTCGCTATCGGAGCCGGAACATTGCCGAGATTCTGGAAATGACCGTATACGAGGCGTTTCGTTTTTTTCGGGGCGAGAACAAGCTGCAAGCCCGGCTCAAATCGCTCGTCGACGTAGGGCTCGACTATTTGCCACTCGGTCAATCGGCCAATACGCTTTCGGGAGGCGAGTCACAGCGACTCAAGCTGGCGAGCTACTTGAACGAAAAACATCGCGGGCGGACGATGTTTATCTTCGATGAACCTTCGGTGGGACTCCACTTTTCCGATGTCGCCAAGTTGATCGATTGCCTCTCGGCACTGGTCGACGTGGGGCATTCGCTGGTGATTGTCGAACACAATGTCCAAGTGATTCTCGCCGCCGACCATGTCATCGACCTCGGCCCCGGCCCGGCCGATCGTGGTGGCCGCGTTGTCGCGACTGGCACGCCTCGCGAAGTGGCTGCCTGCACAGAGTCGGCGACCGGTCGCGTTTTAGCCGACTACTATCGCCGAGCAAGTGAGTACGCATGACTCCCGAACGCGCGATTACGATACCCGAAGGAAGCCTGCGGGCGACGCTGCGAATTGAATGGCCACGCGACACGCCCATTGAGGTCCTGCCGACAAACCTGGTCGGCCCATTCTGCGAATATTCAAGCACGCTATCCGCTCGTTGGAAGTTGACGACGAACGAAACTGATTCGGCCATCGCACAGTCGGTCGTCGTCAACGATCCGTGTTACTGGTCGAGCGAGTTGCCATTCCTTTACGAACTACGAAACGCCCGCGAGCGACCAATCGCGATGGTTGGATTGCGAGACTGGCGCGCCGAAAGAAGTACGCTCCGCTGCGAAGGTCGTCAAACTGTGCTGCGTGGCGTTTACTTCGACGCCGGCGAGTTTGAAAGCGGAGATGGGCTCGAACTTCGCCAGCAGAAGCTGACGCTCGTAGTGACCGACCCTTCCATGACTTTTTGCTGGCAAGCCGCGCGACTGGGTGTGCCGCTGGTGGTAATGATCGAAGACGAAGTCTTGTCGAGTCGAGGTTACTTGCAGCAACTCGCCACTTGTCCCGCGGTGTTGGTCGTAATGCTCGGCATCGACTGCCTTTCGCTTGCGGCTAGGCCGCTAGCGCCGGGTCCGCTCTACGGAATCACCCTCCGCGACGCAGTCGCACCGCCTGCCGATTGGGCACAGGTCTCCGGAGTGGTGCTCGAACAGTTTCGCTTGAGTGAACTCATCGACGCGGTGCCGACTTCGCCGCTGCTCGTGTTTGGCTCTGCCAACGAGTGTGAGTCGTGGGCAAAAGTGCGCCGAGAATGCGAGCGCCTGCAAGCGGCCTGTGCGCCGTGGACGGGGTTAAGTGGGTATTTCTTGGTTTGATTCGTGAGCGATCAGGGGTCACCTGACGAACTTTCAATGGTTACGCAACATCTCGACGAAGGGCAAAGGAGTTTAGCCTTTGCCCTTCTCAGTGCTTCCGCGCCTTTGCGTCAAAAGAACGACCGCTCAGTAGATTAATTGGTCCAACATTTCGACGTTGATTTATCCGCATTGGTAGTAAGCGGTTACGCGCTTTGTGGTGATAGAAGCGAGCTTCTTCGTTTCGGATCAATCGACGCATTTTGTTGGACTTGATGGCTGGCCCCCAACTCGCTTCTCAGAGCGTCTTCACAATCTGTTCCGGCGAATGACGCCGACGTTGCTTCGTACTCATCCAAAGGTCTCTTTGCCATAGGGCGGGTTGGTCATCCGTAGCAAGTGGATCAAGTTGAAGGAAGCAGGCCAGCGTCCAGTCGCCTCAAAAAGTGGGCCGTTCGCGTTCCGCTGAAGTTAATCAAGTGAGAATTTGATTGACAACAGGCCACTGCGAGTGCTACGTTCAGCGCTGCGCGCTGATGGAGTTCCTGTCAGTTGGCAACTTTTCCTTCTTTGGGGTGGTCTGATGAACAATAGCTTCGTTCTCGCTTTGTGCGCGCTCGCCGGGTGCAGTCTCGTGTCGAACATCGTCCGAGCCGATCTCCCGCCCAGTACTACCACAGGAAGTACCCACGGCAATACGGACAGCCACTTCTTCGACCTCCTCCCTTGGGGCAGCGAGAAGTTCTGGATTTTGGCGCCGGGGACAACAATGGGTTCAAGTGCTAACGCTATCGTCATCACCCTCGATGGCCCAGATCTTTCGCACCTGATGGAGTACAGCTTCAAGCTCTCGAACGACGCGATGGAAACTGCCTATATGAACTCGGCCGCCGATATTCAGTTTTTTACAATGACGCTCGTACCCAGTACCCCTGATTTCGGCCCCACGATGGAAGTACAATTGACCGACTACCACGTACTGGGCGCTGGCGGTTTCGAAGTACAAAGCCCCGCCGGCGGATGGACGATGCAACTGACGCGCACCGACATTTCGCCAAACCCTGCGGGCGGAACGGATATGACTTACCACGGTTCGCTCACGGCCCTCGGTCTGCAAGTGAACGTTCCCGGTTTCACTTCGGGATTTCAAACGGCAATTGAATCCGCGCCGATGGATTTCGAATGGGTGGTTACTGTGGTTCCAGAACCTTCAACCATGACACTGGTTCTGCTCGCTGGGGCAGCCGTTTTGATTGCCAAGCGCCGCAGTAGTCGTTGCGGCTGAGAAATAGCGAAGAACAAGGCCACTCAGCACTTATTCGCCCACGCTTCGCTGATATCATTGTTGGGGACAGCGATATCGTCGTTGGGGATAGCCGTCCTAATCGATCTCCGTCTTTCGTCGCAATTCATTGCCGTATAGCGATTTCTCGCCGATCGGTCGGATCCGACAAGGCTGGCTGACTCTCGTTTGGCACGACACGCACGCCACCACGCCGTCCGAAAAAATGTGGTCGAGATCGGCCACGCGATTCGATAGGAAGGGGGAACTCCGTAGCCGGACTCGCCAGAGTTCGGACGCCAGCGTGTGACGCTCCGAAGTGTTGCCACTTCGGCTACTGGGTAGCTCCGAAGTGTTGGCACTTCGGCTACTGGGTGGCTCCGAAGTGTTGCCACTTCGGCTACCGGATGGCTCCGACGTGTTGCCACTTCGGCTACTGGGTGGCTCCGAAGTGTTGCCGCTTCGGCTACTGGGTGGCTCCGAAGTGTTGGCACTTCGGCTACCGGGTGGTCAATTTGGCCACGCGATGAGATAGGAAGAATTCAGTCCGACAAGGTGCCAGAGTTTTGAACGCGGAAATAGATATTGCGATTTCGCGATCAAAACATTCAAAACTATCAAAACAACCAAGCATGCAGGCGCGGGTCCACCTCGGCCGAGGTCGCTGGGGCAAAATCTTTGTCCGAGAATACTGCGTCGATTGCCGACGGTGACTCAGGTGAACGGTCGGCTAGCAGGGTCAAATCGAGGTTCTCGTCGCGCGTAAGCGTGTTGTCGGCCAAGAACAGCAGCAAGGCTTGTGCGTTGCCATGGACAAAGTGATCGGTGATGTTCAGTTGCGAATCATCGCGACGACTCCCCTTGCTGGTGGTGTCGTTAATGGATGCCAACGAGGCCCGTCGAGGGACTAAGTTCGCAGCAAGTCCGATCGAGTTGTCGTCGTCGTTGGTTGCTGTTGTTTCATCGACCAACAGCAAACTAGCGGTCGAATCTTGAACGAAGCTTACAGCACTAGCCACGTTGCCGAGATTGTCGCGCCACACGGTGTAGTCGGCCGCGTCGACACGACCGTCGCCGTTGCCGTCGGCGGGAAGGTCGTTGCCGGTTCGTCCAAATTGAGACCGCCAGACAATGTAGTCGACTTCATCGACGATGCCGCTGCCGTCGTAGTCGCCGGGCGTGAGCGGCGCGGCGGCGGTGACTTGGACTTTGATAATCGTCGTCATTTGGTTGCCGGCGCTCGACTGATAGACGACCGGAATTTCATCGACCCCGGTGAAGGCTAGCGGAGGCGAATAGGTGAAGGTGCCGTCACTATTATCAGCGAGTGTGCCGGAAGTTGGCGCACCGGCCGAGACAAAAGTCGCACCGCCGGTGAGGCTGGTACCGGTCGATGCGAGATTGAAGGTCCGCGTCTCGTTGCTGACGATCTCGAAATGTTCGACGGTCGTCGTCGCAGGGAGCCAGTCGGGCAAGTTGAGCGCGGCTACCTGATTGAGTGCCGATTGGCTGACTTCGAGCCCCCAGCGATCGACCATGTAGTTCGTGAGGTCGAAGCCGGTTGCTGTCGACCAGCGGATAAGCCATTGATCTTTCTTCTGCCCGTTGGTTTGTGGAATGGCCGCAGGGTTATTGAGTTGATCTTCGACGTAGCCGCCGAGCACCTCGCGATAGGTGTCCCAGCCAAATCCGTCGGCGAGTTGATAATAGAAGGGATAGGGATCTTTGTCGTCGAAATCGGGAGCGGCGGCGTCGAAAATGGTGGTCCTGGCGCGCGCCATCACTTGGCCCGGATAGACCGAATAGTGCCAGAAGTCACCGCTGGGCGCGACGACTTGTTGCTCGAGCGCCGCGTTCGCAAAGATATTGACCGTGACTTCAACATCGCCCGAGAAGGTGTAAGGATTCTCGTTATTCCAGCCGAGCACGCGGTTGCGTTGCATCTCGTGGCCAAGCTCGTGAAAATATCCCCAGTTGCCATCTTCCTTCAACTCAACAAGGTCGACGAGCTCTTGCGATGCTGAAGCTGTCGTCGGACCTTGGATCGGGTAACCTGCGTGCAGCAGGCCCGCGCTGATTTGCACATCGACGTTGAACCGCTCGGGCCCGGTTCGCAAAGACTCGTAACCGCCAACGTAATTCAGCCGGTCGACGACCTCTTGCCAGTAAGTCATCAGTGCCGTGGGGTCATCGAGGTCGCGAATCCAACTCGACGGCACCGACATCGCGAGACCGTTGGAAACGAGTTCGGCATAGGGAGCGGGGAAATCGCGAATGGTGCTTATCCACTCGTCATTGGTCGTCACTCCGAGCACAAAGTGAGGAGCTCGAATCGCTCCGCTGATTGTGATGTTAGTGGGGCTGCTGCTAGGGGGCGTACCGGCGCTGAGATCGCCCACGTCGATATAGATTGCGCCACCGAATGCGCTGGCGACTTGCACGCTCGTCGAATTAATCTCGAATCGGCGGTCGACGCCGAACGGTACGCGATTCCAACTCGATCGCGACGAAATGTTATCGACGTGGCCGCTGATTTGGATGTGATAGCCTTGACCGACGAGCGACGGGGGAAATTCGATCGTCACAATCTCGCCCGGAGCCGCATACAAGCCAGTCGAGAGCCAGCCTGTCTTGTCGGTCGCAATCGAGACGACCTCGTCCGCGACCCGGTGAGCAGCGGGCGGAATCGCTCCATAAACGGCTTCGGCCGTGCGATGGGCCGTGACTTGATCGGGGGGCAAATCTTGAATCAGCGTCATCTCGGTCGCGAGCACCGCCTTCTCGAAGCTGCCGGTGACGGGCGTCGCTGGTGTCGGATTGATCGAGTTCTTCACGCTATTAATCGCGGCAATCATTTGAGCCGAGAGGTTATCGCCCGGTGGTAGCACTTCGATGATGCGCGCGAGCTGGTTGGCTGCCGCAGATTTTTCTGCTGCCGAGTAGCTGCCGAGGTCGCTGAAGATGGCGAGAATGGTCTCGGCGTTGTATGACGTCGTCGCAGCAGTGATGGAGAGCCCGGTGCCGTTTTGCGAGCCACTGGCAAAACCGATTCCCGCCTCGCGCAGCAACCGGTTCGCGGGACTCTCGTGAACTTGACCCGCCCACCAATTGTTGTGGCCCTGATAGCCTTGACCGTAACCGGCGACGAAGAACCCACCGCCACCACGAGCGAAGTTGGCAATCGCGTCGGCATTGGTTTGCGAAAGCGTCGGCGTGAGCCAGCCGATCAACACATCGGCGTTGCCCAATTGGCCGGCGAGGTCGTTGCTGGTGACGACATTCGTGTAGCCTTGCGAATTGAGCCAACTGGCCGAGACCGACGAGCTGTTGTTGAGTACAACGATTTTGATCGACTTGCTCGACGTGCCGGTGAGCCACGCGATGCTGTTCGAATAGAACTGACCCATTGTTCCTTCGCCCGCTTCGCCGTTCATGTTGAGCCACTGGTGGTCGGGAAGTGCAACCACGCGGCCATCGCCCCAAGTGGCGGCAGCGATCATAGGACCATCGCTTGCCCCACCCGGATAATAAGCCACGTCGACCGCCGTCGGGCCATAGGCGACCATCCGGCCCGGCGAACCGGGATCGGAAAGTTGGGTCACTCCGGCCAAGAGTTCCGAGCGCGTGGCTGCGGCGTCGATCGTCGCGTTGATGGGGATCGTCACACTTGTTGTTGCCGTGAGCGAACCATCGGAGACGGTGTACTCAAACGTATCGACTCCGGTGAAACCGGCGGGGGCCGTGTAAATGAGCCCCCCGGTACCGCGTCTTAACGAACCGTGTTCCGGCGTCGATGCGTTGAGCAGCGTCAGCGCATCGCCGTCGGGGTCGGTATCATTGGCGAGCAAAGAACTGAGCGCCACTTCACTCCCCTCGGCGACGATTGCGACATCGGCCATCGGCGTCGGGGCCGCGTTGAGCGCATACCTTGGCTCGAGAGTTTCATACATCCAGTGTCGTGGGTTTTTCATCTTGTTCCATGCCTGATGTGAAGCGCCCCCCCACCGAAGCAGAGAGGAAAAATTGTTAACTAACAGCGGCGAAGTTTCCAGACTGCCAGCAATCCCCCCAACAGCAACAGCACAGAATGCGGTTCTGGTACGGCTTGTCCGGTGAGGCCCGACAGGCTCGCCGGCGACAATGAAGCGCCAAAATTGGCTCGCCACGATGCGTAGTCGGCGGCACCAACGACGCCCGTGTTGTTGGGATCGCGACCAGTGCCCAAAGCAGCTTCGTCGCCTCCTAAGTTGTCGCGCCACACCGTGTAGTCGGCCGCGTCAACGAAGCCATCTTCGTTGTAGTCGCCGACAAGTCCAGACGGTAAATACACGACATCCCCAAAGATCAACTCGCCTCCTGGCGCGGCATGAAAGAATGACACGTCTTGCATCGCACCGGGAGTGAACGCACTGCCTAGCAAGATTTCATCCGTCGGAGCGAGTGTCACGATCGACTCTAAGTTGACTTCGCTCAGATTGTTCGCGTTACTCGATAGGGCAATCTGCCAACCAGCCACGGCCACATTTTGCGGGTCGGTGTCGAGCGGATCCCAACCATTCACATCGAGCGAACCTTCGTCGCTGGCGATCTCGTAGTAGCGCATGTCGATGTTTGCATCGGTGTTATTCACAATTGTCGCGACGCCCGACTGGGGATCGATGACGAGCGTGAGTTTGGGCAAAACTTCCTGCAATCGGACACCGTCGTAAAACGTCCGTTCTTGGCCGGCGAGTAAATTTCCACCGATGAAGACATCGATCTGACCGGTCGGAGTGGCGACGGCGGTACCGAGGTAACCGCTCATTCCTCGTTGGTCACCGCTGACAAAACCGTTGAGATTCGCTCCGCCAATTACGAGGTCTTCGCCGGTCGAGGGACCAAAAAACAACATGTCGTTGGCAAACGTAAGCCCCGCTTCAATGCCACCTCGGTTGCCATCGAGATCGGTCGTACCGCCGCCGAACCGCATGTAGTCGACCCACACGTTGTAAGTGCTGCCGGCGTTCAAACCGCCGATCGAGGTGATGAGATCGGGGACCATCAACTCCGTCAGGGCGGGGTCTCCGCCGGCCGGACCCCAGGCTTCAAACACTTGCCCGGCACCAATGCCAGCCCCGGCACGGCGACCCCAGAGATTGTCTGTCCGCAAGAAAGCACCATTCACGAACCAGTCGGTTGTGCTAGCGGTTGCTTGATTAACGGTGTTGCCACCATTGCCACCGATGGCATCGAAGTGAACTTTCGATTGTGCCTGTGAGGTGTTGGCGATACAGACGAGGCCGGCAATGAGTATCGCGGCTAGCGCTGTCGCGCGACCCCGTCCGCGAGCAACCAAGCAACCGACGATGCCGCCTACTACGATCAACACGTTCGAAGGCTCGGGCACGGCGCTCGTGGCGGCAACGAACGAACCAGCCCCATTTGCCAGATCGAAGGCGACTGCAAACGGCTCGATATCGAAGTAGTCGACAACCAAGTCGCCATTGATATCACCCAGCAGGTAAGACTCGAGTTGCGAGACCGCACCGATGTTGGTGTTGAGATTCGTCAGTAATGTCGCGTAGTCGTCGACGTCGATGTTGCCGTCGCCATCGAAGTCGCCGAAGGCGATTGGTGTTCCCAAGTAGTCGGGAACGATCGTCACGTTGATCGGTCCCCCCAGGTCGTCGGCCAAGGTCAGTCTGACGACGATATCTTCGTAAGGGGTGCGTGTCCAAACACTACCCAGCGGCAATCCGGCGGCGGCAAGTGTGGCGCCGACGGTCGTCGGCGTGTCGATTTCACTTTCGGTCAACTCGATTGCCGTTGCCTAGTCAACGGCCCAGTCGCCTGGATCCGAGATACCGGTGTTGAGGCCAGTCGCGATATTTTCCCACGCCGACGAGTCGAGCGCACCGGCAGCCGATGTGATCGAGTAGCCGAGAATGTCGAAGGTTCCGCCCGTGTTGTTGACAAAGGAAATTTCGCCCGTCGCGCGGTCGACCGTGGCCCGCAGGGTGACTTCGGTTCCGGCCGGTACAAAAGCCAATCCATCGAGCCACGATCGCGTAAAGCGGTCGCCAGTGAACGTAGGCGTCGAGACATCGTCGATGAAAACGTCGATCTGCCCCGACGGCGAGGCGGTAGTCGTGCCGATCAAGCCTAAAAGCAGATTTCTGCCAGCCTCGACAAACGGTCCGCGACCGTCGTCGCTGGCGGTCGGATTGTCGGGGGGGAGCACGCTCCAACCGGCCAGAGCGCTATGCACGCCGGGCGTGGTCGCTTGGCCGTCGATGATGGCGGCGTTTGTGCTGTAGAAGGTGTTTGACTGGGGAGCCGAAGTGAACCCAGCCCGGATACCCCAGTTACTTCCCCCGCTCCAGTAAGCGACGTAGACATCGTAACTCGCTCCTGGCGTAAGGCCGGTGGTGATCTGTTGCCGCAATTCGGGCGAATCTTCGTCGTCGAGGGAGTCGGGAGCGGAACCAAGGTCTTTGGAAGTGAACACTGTTCCACCCGAGCCAAGCTCGCGAAACGCCCACAGGTCGTCGTCGCCGCGGGGTATGGCGTCGGCTGGAATTTGCAGCACGGCATCGGTAATCGGCCCACCGGCCGCTGGAAAGAGATTCTGTGTGCCGATGAACCCGTCGTTTGCATCGACGTAGGTCAGCCCTTGGGCGAACAGTGGTGGAATCGACAGCAGCGAAAGCGCGACCAGCGAGATCGCACATCGTGAAAGTTCAGTTCTTAGTTTCGTCGTGAGTTTCATCTTGACCCGCTCCCTTGTTTTGAGGTTCTCTAGTAACTTCGTCTGGCAATGAATTGTGAACTGTCGACGTGAAGTGGATTGGCGTAATCGGCAAACCGGTAGTCGGGCAGAAAAGCGAAAGGCGTGTCGCAGACCGCCCGCTGCCCTGGGCGGTCCGCAACACAAAACAGTGACGTTATTGATTCGTCCGAGTCACTCGCTCCGGTTGCGGTACACGCTCGTTTAACGCAGCGAGGCGCTCAGATTGGGTGGCAATTACCTCTTCGGTAGGTCGTAAGTCAACTTGAGCGATTTGCCTGCTTCGACGACGAGTTCCTCGGGCTGGTAGCCGGCCTTAATGTAGGAGACGGCACCGAGTGGATCGGGCTTGGAAAAGTCGGGTAGCCCACTAATGCAGGTGATCTCGACTCGATAGCGCCCCGGCATCAAGCCGTCGCCCGCGTCGAAGGTCGTCACATCGAATTGGCCATCTGTCTTGAAGTGAGCCGTGCCGACGCGATTGGGTAATCCTTCGTTCAACTCGATTGGCTTAAATAAAATGCGACCGTCGCTCGGGCACTCTCCGCCATCGAAGGTAACTTTTCCCTCGACGTCGACGATCGGCAGCCCATTGCCACCGCAACCAGCAGCCGCGATAAGTAGCAGCGCCAAGCCAGCGAATTTGATCTTTAGGTTCATAGCTCTTGAAAAGATCGGATCGTTAGAGCGAGTCATGATTGAGTGTTTCGCGACCGGCTCGGCTGCCGAGTGCGTTGTAGACGTAGTAATCGATGGTGTCGGGTAGGAAACGCACGCTGGCGTCACCTAACACGAAATTAGCGCCCCCCGGATGAACGCTCTTGAATCCGCTGGTGCGCCAATATTCGGGCGTCGCGGCTTCTTCGTCACTTTCCATCGTGTTGAGATCGATGTGCGTCGACGAAACGGCCGCGTTTTGACAAAACAGGCAGAAACTGTCGGTATGCGAGGGGAGCGTTTCGCCGACCATCAGGGTGTTCGATAGTCCGTCGGTGACGCGCCGGAACTCGACCCCTTCGCTGCTGCGACAAAACAACCCGACGCAAAGGCTTTCGTCGTTACAGGCAATACGGGTCGATGCGTGACAAGGAGCGCGGCGATTGGCGGCCCACGACGTACCGAGGTTCGATCCCATACAGACTTCTCCCGAACGGGCCTCGTCGCGCGTGAAGGTACAAAGATCGGGAATCGTGGGACCCATCGACCCGCTGTACCACAATCCTTGCGAAACGGCCGGATTGTGGTTGGCAGGGTCGCTCCCCCCCGTGCTGTAACCGGTGCGACGATCGGTGAAGATTGGCTGACTGGCGCGCGGATCGCTGGGACAGACGAGACTATCGATCACCAGATTCGCGATGATCGCCGCATTGGCCGATTTGCCATCGGCACCGATTCCAGCGCGACCGTTGAAGTCGAGTGGTTGGTCGAGATTAAGACTATCGTAGATCACGTCTTGCTCCATGAACGGAAACAGGTCGACGGTCCACAGCGTGTAGTTGTTCGGTGTTAAGTATCCGCCGCCGGGGGGAGTTCACCGAAGGTGTCGACGTAGTTGTGCGCCGCAATCCCGATTTGCCTAAGGTTGTTCACACATTGCGTGCGACGCGCCGCTTCGCGAGCCGACTGCACGGCAGGCAAGAGCAGCGCCACCAAGATGCCGATGATTGCAATCACGACCAAGAGTTCAACGAGGGTGAAAGCGGCCCAAGTAAGTTTGCCACTGTGTCGATTTTGTCGATTGCTCAGCACGTCAAACTCCTGATGAAGGCTGCATGTAAAAGCCGCGCGCAGGCGTGGGATTAAGAACCTATCTCAAAACCATAAGAACCAACTGATCGCTAGCATGCGTACATATCATCGAGCATTCTGTTCTTCTCAACGGCACGGAGGTGACGGGTATGAGGAAGGAGTTTCGAGGATCGAGTTGGCGGATGTCGG
>JBGSRO010000141.1:0-17173 GCA_041737535.1 Pirellulales bacterium
GTGCCTCCAGTGCGAATTTGGGAAAGCTAGCGGCTACGCCGCCATCTTCCCAAGTTTCACCAGCTGCACAGCTGTGCGCTTCACTTTTCAACTGCTGCTCGGCTCCGCCAGGCGCTCTGATTTTCAACCGCTGTTTACAAGCGACGAAGGGCGAACTCGATCCTGACGCGAGGCGGGCCGCATCGGATGTCGGAATCGTCGTCGAACCCAATACATACACGTCGGCTCTTTCGACCGACATTGCCTTCGGTGCGACTGCCGTGGCCGACGAGGACGAAGTGGTAACGATGTCCGGCCTCATCGAGGCGGAGTTTCGCGAGTCGTTCGTTGAAATTTACGCCATGCAGCATGAAAAGCGGTTGGTGACGACCATCGAAGTTCTCTCACCATCGAACAAACGTCGCGGCACGCTCGGCTGGAATCAATATGTTCAAAAGCGGCAAGCCCATTTGGCAGGGCACGCAAGCCTCGTCGAAATCGATTTGCTCAGGGGGGGGACGCGAATGCCGATGGAAGGGACCTGGCCCGCCAGTCCTTACTACGCGCTCACCTGCTGGAAGCGAACAGCCCCCGTTTGCAAAGTGTGGCCCGGCTATGTCAATCGCCCGCTTCCCAGGCTTCGCATTCCACTCGACCCACCCGACGACGACATCACGCTCGACCTGCAGCCAATGGTCGAGGCAATTTACGAGCGATCGCGATACGCGGTCGATATCGACTACCGAAAGCCATGCCAGCCCCCGCTGGATGAGCCTTCGTTGGCTTGGCTCGCCGAGCGGTTGGCGGAGTTGGGGTAGGTGACGCGAATCAGATTTCCTGGCCGGGCTCTTCTGGCGACCATATCCGAAAGGAAACACCTGTTCCCATCCCGAACACAGCAGCTAAGCTTTTGGAGCCGTTGATAGTGCCCACCAGTGCGAAAGTAGGTATCGCCAGTTTTTTAATCCTTTCCGGGATTCGTCTCGGAAAGGATTTTTTGTTGCGCGCATAAGAAAACGTGCCAACGGCCGCGCGATGAAGCATCGTCGGCTTGACTGGCCGAGCGGTTGTTGGAGTTGGGGTGAGGGTCGGTTGAGTCGTTGTTTTGGGAAACGGTTGATTTCGGCGAGAGAAGCGAATCTCGTCTTACTTTGCGTTTTCAGGCTGTGTGTGTCATCATTCATGCTCGAATTTCTTCCACACAGTGCGCCACGACTTAATGATCGCCATCGACAGCGACCAACTCGATTTGATTCGAGGCCGACTTGCTCAAATCTTTGGGTTTCTTAAAGAGCTCGACGCGCAGCGGAATCCCGTTCGACGGCACATCGACGAGCAATCCTGGAAGCTGTGGCTCGATGACCTGCCCGCTCACCCGTCGATCGATTTCGTTTATCCGCGAGCAACCGCTGAAGTCGCCACCGGCGATGATCAAACTCCCGACGAGAAAGTGGAATCGGTGTGTCTTGTCGTCCGGCGGCCCGTGTTGACTGATTGCCCGCCACCGCCCCCCGAACTTGCCGAATGGGTGGCCGAACGATGGAACGATTTCGCGACCAAGTCGGTCAGTTTTCGAGAGACCATAAACCTGCCGACAGCCAGCGGAGTTGCCGAGGTCGTCGCGTTCGAAGCGGACCCATTGCGAGTCGAAGCAGGAAATACTTGGCTCACTGTCAGAGCACAATGGCGAGAAAGTGAGCGGCCAGCGCGCGACGCGATGAAACTGTACGAGCGGCTCTACGAGTTGCGCGGCACGATAGATCGTGAAGCGGGGAAATACGAATTGGTACTCGGCGACGGAATTGTCAGTTGGGCCACAAACCAGGTCAGTATTTATCACCCCGTCATTCTGCAGCGTGTAAGATTGGAATTCGATGCCAATGAAGCCGAGTTTCGTATCATCGATACCGACTTGACGATTGAACTGAACACGGCACTCTTTCAAGAAGTCCCGCAGGTTGCTTGGCCAGTTTTGGCTAAGCTCGCCGGACAGTTGCGAGTGAGCAATTTGCACCCGATTGCGGAAGAGTGCAACGCCTTTCTTCGCGGCTTTATTCAATCGTTGTCCACCGAGTCGGCACACGGGCATTTCGGCGAGAAAGCGAGGCCAAAAGAGGGATGTGAGCACCCGACCGCTGGTCGAGCTCCGGTCTTATATCTTCGCACGAAGTTAGCGGGATATGGCGGAGTCATCGACGACATCCTGGCCGACATACCGAATTGCGAGTCGTTTGGTGAGGGACTCACCGGCATCGTTGGCGTCACTCCGAACTCTGCAAGACCGGAAGTGCCAACTGGCGGCAGTCGTGAAGAGGCGGGGGAGATCGAAGACCGGGTGTTGTTCGGAAAAAAAGCGAACCCAGAGCAGCTCGAAGTTGCGTCGCGTCTTGAAAACCACGACTCCGTACTCGTTCAAGGTCCGCCGGGAACCGGGAAAAGCCATACAATTGCAAACTTAATCGGTCACTTCGTCGCCCAGAACAAAACGATACTCGTGACGAGCCACACGACTAAGGCGCTTCGTGTACTTCGCAATCACGTCGTCGAACAGCTACAGCCGATGTGCATCAGCCTGATCGACGACGACGCGGAGAGTCGCGACAAACTCAAACGCTCAGTGGAAGGAATCTCCGCACGCTTGGCGAGCGACGATCCCGAGATGCTTCTTCGCAAAGCGAAGCAAACCTCCGACGAGCGATCGTTCCGCAATCAGCAACGAACCAAGTTGCGTACCGAGTTAAAAGAGGCTATCGCGAACGAATACCGCGACATTGTCCTCGATGGTAATGCCATTTGGCCTTCTGTGGCGGCGCGCCAAGTCAACGAAGGACGCGGCAAAGACGACTGGATACCGTCGCCGATCGCGCCCGGCGTGCCGCTGCCATTCTCGGCGGACGAGCTTCGGGATCTATATGCTTCGACCGAAAAGTGTACCTCCGAAGATGAAGAGCGAGTCGATGAGCCATTGCCAGGCATTGAATCCCTGCTGAACCCCGACGCATTCGCCGGTGCTGTCGGCGCTATCAACGAGTTGAGTCGTAACGCAGCCGCGTTCGAACCAAAATTTTGGCGTTCGTGGAACGACGATGTCGCGTTAGTCGAGCCCCTCACCACCATCGCCGAGTGCTGCGCCGATTTCTCGCCCTGGATCAGCCAACTGGAGCTATGGCAGATTGCAGCCGTCGACGCCGGTCGGCGAGGCGATGGACATGCGACAACTTGGGAACATTTCGTCAAGAAAATCGAGGAAGTCGATGCGGCTTTGGCAGAGACTGCCTTAACTCGCCTCAAGCATCAACCGGAAGTAGAGCCCGAGGCTGTCTGCGAAGATCATCGCCGAATCGTCGTTAAAATCATAAAGCACCTTAAAGCTGGCAAGAGTCTGTCGTGGTGGACTCTCAGTCGGAACCCGGTTTGGAAGAGTGCGATTGCTTGCTGGCGGGTACGTGGCAAATTGCCCGGAGTGGTCAGCGAGTTTAAAGCCGTCGAACAACAAATTTCCGTGGAGCTTGCCCGTCAAGAGCTGGCCACCCTGTGGGACGGCCTGATGGTGCCGCACGGGTTGCCCACTGCGAGTGCCATGGGCGACGGAGGCATCGAGACGGCATGTTTGGCATATTCCGATCGGCTTCGGGAGGCGATGGAGTGGTGGGCGCAGAGTTGGTCACCATTCGAGAATAAACTCGGCAAACTGGGTTTTGACTGGCAGTCGTTTTGTCGTGAATTGCCGTCAATCGCTGGCCAATACGGTGAAACGAAGCGATTGCTTGCCTGTGTTGACCAGCAGCTAAAGTCGACACTTGAAGCAACCGTTAATCGATTGCGAATGATTCAAGCTCGACGGCAGTTACTAAAACTGGATGAGTGCCTATCGGAGTTCACTCGTTATGAGGTCGTCGAAATACGGCAGGCTGTCGCCGGCTACGACCGCGATGCATACGCCGCTTCCTATGACGTTCTAACAGAAGCGATCGAGCGTCGCGAGCATGCATGGCGACGACGGAGACTGATACTTCGACTGGATGGCCGCGACGGCAACGGCAATGTTGTTGCCAAGGCATGGGCGCATGCGTTGCGCAATCGCGAGGGCATTCACGGCCACGCAGTACCGCCCGGCGATGCGGTCGCCGCTTGGCGGTGGCGGCAACTTGACGACGAGCTGAATCGTCGTGCCGATTGCGACGTTGCGCCTCTGACCGAGCAGCTTGAGGCACTTGGCGAACAGATTGATGGTCTTACTAACGAATTGATTGAATCACGCGCCTGGGCAGGTGTGCTTGGTCGTATTACGCCTAAGCAACGGCAGGCTTTGATTGGATGGTTATCGCTAAAGAAAAAAATTGGTGGCGGATACGGCAAACGCGTTCAAGACCTACAACGGCAAGCACGCGAAAATATGCGTCAATGTGCCACAGCCGTACCGGTGTGGATTATGCCGTTATCGAGTCTCCGAGAGAGTTTTGACATTGAGAATGCCAAATTCGATGTCGTCATCATCGACGAAGCGAGCCAGTGTGACGTGATGGGGCTGATTGCCCTCTACTTGGCTAAGCAAGTGATCATCGTCGGCGACGACGAACAAGTGAGTCCGACAGACTTTAGCAAGAGCGACGACGTGAAGCGATTGATCGCATTGTTCCTTAAGAACATTCCCAATAGTCAGCTCTACGACGGAACTTTCTCGATCTACGAACTGGCAAAGCAGTCGTTCCCGGGTTCGATCATGCTTCGCGAACACTTCCGGTGTGTGACACCCATCATCCAGTTCAGTAACGAATTGTCCTACGACTGGAAGATTCGGCCCCTTCGCGAACACAGTTCCTCGCCATTGCATACGGCGGTGGTGCGGCATCGGGTGGAATCTTACGACCGTACTGGAAAAATAAACCGTGTCGAAGCGTTGGAAGTTGCGTCGCTCGTGGTCGCCGCGACGCAAAACATTTCATACATCAAGCAGACAATCGGCGTCATTTCGATGGTCGGGGACGACCAAGCCCTCGAAATCGACAGATTGCTGCGGCAACATATGCCCCCTCATGACTACCTCGAACGGCGAATCATTTGTGGCAACGCTGCGCAATTCCAAGGCGACGAACGCGATGTCATATTCTTGTCGCTGGTTGACGTGCCGGGCGCGGGACCGCTCGCCCTACGACAAGACAGTAAAATGAAGCAGCGATTTAATGTCGCCGCTAGTCGCGCTCGAAATCAGTTGTGGGTCGTCGATTCACTTAATCATAATACCGACTTAAAGCCCAACGATTTGCGCCGTCGACTTATCGAACACGCAATCGACCCTTACGCGATCTCGACGCAATACGAAAAAGCAGCCGCTCGAACAGAATCGGAATTCGAGAAGCAAGTGTTGCGGCGGCTCATCGCTGCTGGTTATCGCGTTACTCCCCAATGGAAAGTGGGCGCGTACCGCATTGATTTAGTCGTCGAAGGGGAAGGCAAGCGGTTGGCGGTCGAGTGCGATGGAGACCGGTATCACCATACGGACGAACAGATAGGGAACGACATGGCCCGCCAAGCGATTCTTGAGCGACTTGGCTGGAAGTTCCATCGCATTCGCGGCACCTATTTCTTTCGCTATCCCGACGAGGCGATGGAGCAACTGTTCGCTGCGCTCAGTAAACGCGGAGTCGAGCCAATCGGAATGGCGAATACAGAGTCCGATTCAAATCTGACGAGCGATCCGGTCATCGACTGGGTGAAGCGGCGTGCCGCTGAACTCCGAGCCCAGTGGAGCCAGGAGAGCGAAAACCAAAATGAAGAACCAGCTCGCCACGCACCGCAGCGCCAACGCCAATTCGAACTAAGTTAGTCCAAAGTTTGCTCCAAAAGCCTGCTCCCCCCAATGCTAAAATTCCTCCACACCGCCGACATCCATCTCGATAGCCCCCTTCGGGGGCTCGATCGCTATGAGGGCGCGCCGGCCGAGGAGATTCGTGGCGCGTCGCGGGTTGCGCTCACGAACCTCGTTGATCTGGCGATTCGTGAGCGGGTCGCCTTCGTGGTCATTGCGGGCGATCTTTATGATGGTGATTGGCGGGACTTCAATACGGGGCTGTGCTTTGTTCGCGAGATGGTGCGGCTGCGCGAGGCGGAGATTCCTGTGTTCGGCGTTTTCGGCAACCACGATGCCGCCAGCAAGATCACGCGCGACTTGCGATTGCCCGAGAACGTCCAGTTCTTTTCGACGGATGCGGCCGAGTCGATGCGGGTCGAGGCTTTTGATGTGGTGCTACATGGGCAAAGCTTTCAGGACCGCTGCACGAAAATTGATCTGGCGAAAAACTACCCCGCAGCCGAGTCGGGGTGTTTTAATTTGGGGATTTTGCATACCAGCATGACGGGGCGCGAGGGGCACGCGAGTTATGCACCTTGCTCCGAGACGTGTTTGCGCGACAGTGGTTACGACTATTGGGCGCTCGGGCACATTCACACACGCGACGTGATGCCCGGCACGCCGACGATTGCGTTTCCTGGCAATATTCAAGGTCGCCATATTGGTGAGACGGGTCCGAAGGGGTGTCTCGTTGTCGAAGTCGCCGACAATCGCGTGGTGACCCCGCGGTTCGAGCCGCTCGATGTGATGCGGTGGGAGTCGGTCGATGTGACGGTCGATGTCGACGATCAAAAGGCGGATGTGCTCGACCGAGTGGAATCGCAATTGCAAGAAGTTGTCGACGAGTCGGCCGGTCGTTTGGTGGCGACGCGCGTTGTGCTGCGTGGCTCGGCAAATATCGCGACCGACTTGGCGGCCAATCCACGTGGGTGGACGGCCGACATTCGTTCGCTCGCGCTCGACGTGGCGCGCGATGGGTTGTGGATTGAGAAGGTGAGCAATAAGACATCGCTGCCTGCGCAAGTCGCCAATATGTCGGCCGACGACACACCGTTGGCCGAGCTGTTGGCGACGGTCGGCGAGTTGCTCGCCGCCGGCGACATTGATGAGCAATTGCAGGGCTCTATCGCCGACTTGCGAAACAAATTGCCACGCGAGTTGGAGTCGGCGATGCCGGTCGGCGATCACGAATGGTGGCAAGGCGTATTAAACGACGCAGCGGGCAAATTGCGTCACGAGTTGGGGGGCTGATCGATGTGGCTGAAGCAATTGCATTTGATCGCCTACGGACCGTTCACCGACTGTCGCGTCGATCTCGCGCCCGGGCTGAATGTGTTGTATGGGCCGAACGAAGCGGGCAAGAGCAGCACGCTACGCGCAGTGCGGGGCCTGCTGTACGGCATCGACGGTCGCACTTCCGATAACTTCGTGCATCCTTATGGGCAACTGCGAATCGGGGCGACACTGGTTGACGAGCGAGAGAACGAATTCGCCTGCGTCCGCCGCAAAGGAAACAAAGACACGCTTCGCGATGGCGACGACACACAGAAACTCGACGAAGCTCAGCTTCGTGCCCTCTTAGGAGATGTGAGTCCCGAGTTTTTTACGACAGTCTTTGGTATCGATCACGAGCAACTCCGCGAGGGGGGGAACGAAGTGGTGCGGGGCCAAGGTCGCATCGGCGAACTATTGTTCGCTGCGGCGGGTGTGGCCCACTTTCGTACAACCCAAACCGAGCTGAAAGAATCGGCGGCCAAACTTTTCAAGAAAGGGGGTAGCAATCCAAAAATTAACGCCGCGATCAGGGAATTGACGCAGATCAACGACCAGATTCGCCAGTTGCAATGCCCGCCGGAGCAGTGGAAAACGCTCGATCAGCAATACGCCGACCAGAGCGAGCTCGTCGACAAGCTGCAACAGCAAATCACCGAGGCCGATGCCAAGCGCGAGCGACTCAAGCGGATTCAGCAGGCACTTGGGCTGCTGACCAATTGGAAACAAAGCCGAGCCGAGCTCGCAAAACTCGCGGCCGTGCCGCGACTGGCCGGTGACAGCGAACAGCGATTTCAGCGGGCGAATCAGCAGCGAACGATCGGTGCCGATCACGTTACGCAGACGAAACAGCGGCTCGAGAAAATCGATCGGCAACTCGCGGGCAATGCGGTCCCGGAGGCGCTACTGGCCCAGGCCGATGCTATCGAAGAGCTGTATTTGGCCTACGGAAGTCATCGGAAGGCGATGTCCGACAGGCCTAATCTCGAAGCGCAGCAGCGGGGTTATCGTGCTGATGCGAAAGGGTCGATTGAAAAACTTGGATGGAAAATTTCGCCCGACGAAGCGAACGAGCATCGATTGACCGACGCCCAAAAGACACGTGTCAACACGCTCATCAAGCAGCACGGAACGATCGTGCTGGCACACACACAGCAAACCAAACGAGCCGAGCGATTGCGGCGGCAAGTTGCCGAATTTACGGGCGATGTCGTCAATGAAGTTCCGGCAGAACGTCCGCACAAACTGAAAGAAGCACTGCAAGCGGCGTTACCGTTGGTCGTAACCGAGCAGCGATTACCCGAGCAGCGCGACACAGTGACCGAACTAGCGCGCGCGGTCGAGAACAAACTCGTTCGTTTCCCTTTGTTTACTGGAACCGCCGCCGACGTCTGCCGCATGAAGTGCCCGCCGGTGGAGACCGTCGATCGTTTTGGCGACGAACTTCGCGCTCACGAGACCCGCTGCGACAGTTTGTCGAAACAAGTCGAACTGCTCGAAGCGAAGCGTGAACAGTGTCGGGCCGAACTCGATGCGAGCGAGCGAACGGGATCGGTCCCGACCGAAGAGCTGTTGCAGAGCGAACGCGATTGGCGCGACCGAGGAATTCGGCTGGCCGTCGAGAAGCTGCGGGGCGCGTCGATCGATGAGGAGTCGTTGCGCGAGTTTGTCGCTCACGTTGCGGCGGGAGAGGAGCTTGCCGACGCGCTCGAACCGAGCGTCGCAGCGGCCGATGAAGTGGCCGACCGGTTGCGACGCGAAGCCGACCGGGTCGCCAAGACATCGAGTTTGCTGGCCGAATTGGCGTCTATCGAGCGACAGCAACAAGTGGTCATCAACGATTTGACTGCCGCCCGCGCGCGATTCACGCAGTGCCAGAGCGAATGGGTGGCGAGTTGGCACGCCGTCGGTATCGTGCCGGGAACTCCGGGGGAGATGCGTGGTTGGTTGAACCAATATGCCGCGATTGTCGCGTTGTACGACGACTTGACCACCGCCCGCGAACAGCTCGAACGCGCGAACGAGCGCATTGCCGCGCCGCGCGATCGTTTAATCGAGTCGCTCGCGGCTGTCAGCGGCGAAGCGGTCGGGTCGAAGAGCTTGGCCCAACTGACTGAGCACGCTCAGCACGAGCTCGATCGGTTTGAGGAAGTTCGTCGAGATCATCAGCAACGACTCCAGTTGCAACAGCGTACCCGCGACGAACTTGCCGAGGCGGAAATCGAATGCCAAGAGTCGCAAGTCGAGCTCGACCGCTGGCGAGTCGACTGGGCCGAAGCGATCGAGCCGCTGCGACTCCCCTCAAGCGCGCTACCGAGCGAAGCCGAGGCGGTACTGTCGCTCGTTGATGAGTTGTATGCGAAGCTCGCCGACATCGCTGCCATACGCAAACGCATTTATGGTATCGACGAAACGGCCAAAGAATTCACCGCTGCCGCCGAGCAACTTGCCCAGAAGGTTGCCCCCGAACTGACCTCAGAATCGGTTGAAAACATTGCCACGGGACTGAACGAGCGACTCGGCGAAGCCCGGCGAATGCAGAGCGAACACGTCAAACTTGTGAACAGGCGCGACGAAGAACAGCAATCGATGATTGCTGCGCAGCAGGCGCTCGCCGAGGCGAATGCCGAAATCGACGGAATGTTACTGCAGGCTGGGTGCCACACCGTCGATGAACTTGTCGCGATCTTGCCCCAATCGCAACAGAAGCAGCGACTCGAAATAATCGTCGCTGAGCGAGAAACAGAGCTTGCGGCATTCTGCGCCGGGCGTTCGCTCGACGAGTTCGCCGCCGATGCCGAGCTCGAAGACCCCGATAAGCTGCCGACGCAACTCGACGAATTCACTCGGCAGATCGCCGAGTTCCACGACCAACAGAAGGCCGCGATCGACGCCCGCGCGACGGCCAAGTCGCAGCTCGACAAGTACGATGGCCAGTCGGTCGCCGCCGATAAACTGGCCGAGCGTCAATTCAAAATCGCGGAAATCGAAGCTGACGCCCGCGAATACATTGTCGGCACCATCGCGGGCGAGCTATTGAAGCGGACCGTCGAACGCTATCAAGCCAAAGCCCAGGGCCCGGTGGTGTTGTCGGCGAGTGGCTACTTTCGCGAATTGACCTGTGGTTCATTCGCCGGGTTGCGCCCCGATGTCGACGATAAGGGAGACGTGCTGCTTGGGCTCAGGTCCGACGGCAACACGCTAGCGATCGAGCAAATGAGCGAAGGAACTCGCGACCAGCTTTACCTGGCGCTCCGGCTGGCGACCATCGAACACTGGTTCGACAGCCACCCGCCGATTCCGTTTATCGTCGACGATATCCTGCTGTCGTTCGACGACGAGCGTGCCGAAGCCGCGATCCGCACGCTGCTGCGGCTGGCGTCGCAGACGCAGGTGTTGTTTTTCACGCACCACGAACACTTGGTGAGCCTGTGCCGGCGTGTGGTAGCAGCAGACGAAACGAGTGCGCCGATTCATTTTGTGCGCGACTGGCGCGCGTCGGCAGCTCTCACTTAGTCGTCGGCTGGGGCGCCTTGTTCTGCATCGGCTTGGGCGTGAGACTATAATTGGGAGAGCCCTAGTTCACGGAGATTTATCGATGCCTTCGCCATTTACTGGGATGGACCCATACATTGAGTCGGTTGGTCTATGGGACGATTTTCACGCCAATCTGATTGGTGACATTACGCGAGCAATCGATGCTCTCTTGCCGGAAAAATATGTCGCGCGATGCGGTGAGCGATACTTTATCGAATTGGCTTCACCTGGCGATTTGAACGCCAAGGACCACAGAACTCAGTCTGATGTTGCAGTGACGGCCCAAACGCCATACTTCGGCAACCTCGACGCTGCTCCCTCTCAAATTGCAGTCATCGACGACCCTCACGCCACGACGATGGAGGCGTATGTCGAAGCGGAGTTTCGCGAAACCTTTATTGAGATCAAGGGTGCGAAGCCAGACAGGCACGTCGTCACCACCATCGAAGTCCTCTCGCCCTCGAACAAACGTCGCGGTTCGCTCGGCTACGAGCAATATCTCCGCAAGCGGCAGGCCCATCTCATGGGGACTGCCAACCTCGTTGAAGTCGATCTCTTGCGTCGCGGTTACCGAATGCCAATGTTTACCGAGTGGCCCCCCGGGCCTTACTATTTGCTGACAAGTTGGCGGAAGATGGCCCCCCGCTGTAAAGTGTGGCCCGCGTTCGTCAATCGCCCGCTGCCGAAACTCCGCATTCCCCTCGACCCGCCCGACGACGATATCGTGGTCGACTTACAGCCGATGATCGCGGCGATTTACGACCGCTCGCGGTACGGGGCCGACATCGACTACACGAAACCTTGCGAGCCGCCTCTCGACGAGGTCGCCCAGGCGTGGTTGGCGGAGCGGATCGAGGTGAAAGGCGCGTAATGACTTTCTGTTTCGCCGCCCGTAACGATCAGCATCGCGTTTCAATGGCAAGAGTGAGTCGTGCCAATTCGGCGATAGGCAGGCTTTTGCGTGTCGAATGCGTCTGTGATTAAAATCAGTGACTCAGCTCACGGTCACACAATAGCAATCGGAGATTACCAACCTTGCCTCACACCGAAAGCTCCATCCAGGCACTCAAAGCCCAAGAAGCCAAAGACCTCGCCATCGAGCTTTTGCAGAAGCTCAACGCCAAAGCGCGGGGGCCGATTTCGCCTGGTGAGTTGCAACTGCACGAGCTCGAATATGAGCTCAAGCTCCGCGAGGCCGAAAGCGAAGATCGGCGATGTCGCGAGCGGCACGAACGCCAGATTAAGGAACTTGAACTGCAAATCGTGCAGGAAAAGGCTCGCGTGGCCGAGGCGGCGACGCGGGCCGATGAAGTGCGGGCCGAGTATGCGACCGTCATCGAGCGAGTTTCGCAGGGGGGCGAATCGCTCAGCACGCAACTCGAACGGGCCACCCGCGAGCACAATCTCAAAATCGAACAACTCACGGCGACGTTCGCCGCTAAACAGGCCGAACTCAGCCGCGAGACCGAAGAACTCGCAACGCGTCGCGACGCGTTGCGCGAGGAGATCAGCACGCTGACCGACTTGCAGGGCGAGGCGCTCGAAGTCGGGCGACTAGCCGACGAGATCGCGCGGCGCAAGAAAGAAACCCAGCACGAGCACGCCGACCTCGAAGAGTTGGCTGCGGCTGCTGAGTTTGAGAAGACTAAACGCATCCGCGCGGTCGAGCGCGAACAAGAACTACAACTCGCGAAGCTCGACGCCGAGCATCAGCGACAGATCATCGAGCGGAATCGCAAAGCGGCCGATGCGGTACTCGAAACGCTTGGCATGGTCGCCATTGAAAAGCAGGCCTGGGAAGATTTGCAGCAGCGCCCCGATAAGGCCCAGCAATTGAGCGAAGCCGAGATCGCAGAATGCCGCAGTGAGGCGCGGGCGGAGCTGCGTCGCGAATACAACATCACGCGAGCCGAGCCACTCGACGTAACCGATTTATTCTACCGCGAACAATCGGCCCGCACCGAGACCGAGCGATTGCGGGCCGAGCTCGAAAAGATCGACAGCGAAGTCCGCCGGATGCGGCAACACATCGAACACGAGCCCCAGCGAATCGCGGCTGCGGTGGAGGCGGCGAAGACTTCGGTGCAGAATTATATTGAGCAGGGGCCGAAGCGGTGACTTTCGTCGAACTTCCGTTGTTTCTACCGACACGACTTGCGACTGCCGAGTTCGCCCGAAGTGGCCAAAAATCATGCTGGAAATCGACGCCGAATCTGCTTTAATTGGGTGGTGAGACAAGATGCAATTGAATTCAGAAACCGCCGATGGACGCCGATGGACGCCGATGGACGCAGATAAACGGGGCGGATAAACGCGATGAATGATGCAAGATGCAAAGCCAACCGGCACCCCCGCCTCGCAGGCGCTGAGTCGACGCCGGGTTAAGCGCGAGCATCGGGCCATCTGCGAAAACCCGCGTTGATTCCCGCTGATTGGTGTTCCTTGGGCAACCAGCTTGGAGCGGTCCCGCCAAAAACTTTCACCCAAACCGATCGTCGCGACTCTTGCGAGACCCCTCAAAAAACCGGGTATTTTCAATTTGTCGCTTTTCCGAAAAAACCAGCGCCAAAATGACGCGAATAGTGTCGTTTTGCGAATGCGAAATCGCCTCAAATACCAGTCGTTTATGACTTTGCGATGCGACAAAATGAAGGCAATAAAGTCGCCCTAAATCGTTTTTGTCGAATTCGAACAAAAGCGACAAAAGCGACAAAATCACAGCGGCCACAGCCCTCTGAGGGAAGGATCAACCGATGTCGGCACAACGGGACGAAAGCCAAAATTGGGCTACTGAGGGAATTAAGCAGGCCATCAAGGTCAGTACGGCCCCCGCCTTGTTTTGCACGGGGGGCGAGTTGCCCGCCGTCGACCCGGGGCTCGAAGTCGAAGGGGTCGGGCGGGTGTCGTTGCCGCTCAAGCCGGCGACGGCGCGGGCACTGGTCGCGGCGGGGCGACCCGCTCCGTTTGGAAAAGGAACGCGGACGCTGACCGATGCTCAGGTTCGCAAGTCGATTGAGTTCGATGCCTCGCAAGTACAACTCTCCGACGAGTGGAACGCGATGGTCGCCCAACTCGTGGTGGGGCTGGGCGAGCGATTGGGGCTCAAGGACCAGCAGTTCGATGCCGAGCATTATAAGCTGTTGCTTTACGAAGTCGGCGGTCGATTCTTGCCGCATCGCGATAGCGAGAAAGCTGACCGGATGGTCGCCAGTCTCGTCGTGGTGCTGCCGACGAAATTCGTTGGCGGTGAGTTGGTCGTGCGGCACGAGCGTCAAGTTGAGCGATTCAGATTCGATTATGCCAGGAATAACATGACGCCTTCGTTTGCAGCGTTCTATGCTAACTGCGAGCACGAAGTCGAACGCGTGACGAGCGGGCGACGACTTTGCCTGACATACAACCTTAAATTGCGGAAACAAAAACGGCAAAAACGAATATTGTCGCTCAAACCGTCGTCAGAAGTCGAACGTCTCTCGCAGTCGATCAACGACTACACCACGCAAGTTCGCACCGAGCCGCTGGTGTTTGCTTTTGCCCATCACTACACCGAGAAGGGTCTTTCGTTAGATTTGTTGAAGGGAGGCGATCGCGACTTGGCCGAGCTTGTCGTGGCGGCGGCTGACGCGAGCGATTGCCGAGTCCACCTTTGTCAAGTCGAGCGGCATTTGTCCCAGTCGGCCGACGATGGAAGTTGGGGACGAAGGGTGCATTGGCACGACGACCGTGTCAACCTGAAGAAACTCGATATTGGCGACACGTTCGAGGACGACCTGTTCGGTCACGATTGGCACGATCTCACTGGCAAGCGCGTCTCCCTAAGTCACGTCGCGTTTGCCGATTCATCGGTCGTTTCGCAAATTCCCATCGGCGAATGGAAACCCGATAAACAAGAGTACGAAGGCTACACAGGCAACGCGGGCAACACGCTCGACCGTTGGTATCACCGCTCGGCGATTGTCGTCTGGCGCGAGGTCGATCACTTCAATATCGTCGCCAAGAACGACTTCCCATCGGCGCTCAAGATCTGTTTGTCGATGCACGGGAAACTGGCGAAGGCGGCCGCAGCGAAACGCGTGGCCGTCGAACAAGAGTTCTGGCGGCTTGTCGGAGCTCTCGTCCACGAATGGCCAACGCGCTACGACCGCTATTGGGAGAGCCGAGGCAAAGACGAAGTCGGTTACGACAAGTTGCTAAAAATTGTTGCGTCAACAGATGACAGGACCCTGATCGAGAATTTGTTGGCGGCAATGGTCGAGCGCGATCATGTGTCCCGACTAGGCCTGTTCGTCACCACGATCGGCCGACGGTTTGGAGTCGAGGCATGGAAACCCCAACTCGAACGATTGCTTAGGGGACAGCAGTCGCGGCATGTGGTCGATCTCACGTATCGCGAGCTGAGTTGGCTTCATCGGTTGGCGACAAACAAACAAGTCGGCGGTCCGAAACCAGCCGTTCAGTCGCTCTGTCAAATCGCGACGACGCGCTTTGTCGAGTGCTATGCCACCGAGCCAAATATGCGTTACAAGCCCAAAACACTCGCTCGTTATTTGCAACTGCTCGTCGAGTCGCTGATCGCGACGGAGTGCCACGACGAGCTGGCGAGTCTCATCGTCAGTTTGCGACAAAAGCCGAGCACCTACCGCGTCGCTGCCGAGCAGACGACTTGTCTCGTGGCCACGGCCAAGTGGTGTGACAATCGAGGCATGCCGTTGCCGGGTCCAATCGAGGATTGGGTTCACGACATTCGCGAGCAATTGAGTGTCGCGACGCGCGAACGACCGTGCGAACCGACCGATTGGAAGCGACCAGCCGCGTTGAAGTGTAAGTGTCGTCACTGTCAGCAAATTAACGAATTCTTGATCGATGCCGAGCAAAGCACGACGCTTGTCGCTGCTGCGGAATACGTTCGCGCGCACGTGAATGAATTGATTCGCATCGGAAAAGCCGATCTCACCAGCGAGCTCATCAAGAAGGGGAGTCCGTACCAGCTGAAGCTATCAAAAACCAGGGGGTCGTTTGAGCGAGCCGTGAAGCAGTTTGCCGCCGATGAGGCGGCGCTTGCTCTGCTCGATGGTTTGCCCGTGTCGCGTTAGCTCGCTACTCGAAATGCGTTACGTCGCGACTGAGCGCGGGTATTGTCGTGACCGATAGGCGAGCTGCCCACGGTATCGCGGCGAGTTGTCATAGCCCGTCGCGTGATTGCAAGCCTGTCGAGTGATTGCAAGATCGTCGCTTGTAGGGCAGAATTAGCGAAGTATTGGGGCCAAGGCCGGTTGCTACCGAGCGGGGATTATTCGTGCAAGAAAGGGATCTATCATGAGCAAGTTGGTTGTGATCGTGTTCGATGACCAGACGACGGCTTTCGAGATGCGGACGGCACTCATCAAGATGCAGTCGGAGTATTTGATTCAGATGGAAGATGCCGTTGTTGTGACGAAGAGCGAAGCGGGCAAGGTGCAGCTCCATCAAGCGGTGAATCTGACGGCAGCCGGGGCTGTTGGCGGCGGGTTTTGGGGAACGCTCATCGGCCTCGTCTTTCTTAATCCGCTGATCGGCGCGGCGGTCGGTGCCAGTGCCGGTGCGTTGTCGGGCATGCTCAGCGATATTGGCATTAACGACAAACAGATCAAAGAGATTTCGGGCTCGTTCTCGCCGGGGAAGTCTGCCCTGTTCGTATTGTTTCGGAGCGCGACGATCGACAAGGTGCTCGACGGGCTCAAGGAATTTGCCGGCAAGGGCAAGGTCTTTCAGACGTCACTCGACAAAGACAGTGAAGAGAGTCTGCGGGCGGCAATTGAGAAAGCCTAGTTCGCTGGCGGGCTGTCAGAGTCGCAATTCATAAATTCGTCGCTATTCATCAATTCATCCAACTCCACGAGGTCAAGATGTCAAAGTTCAATTGCTACTCTGTGTTCACGTTCGCAATGCTCGCGCTGGCGATGTTCGTGTCGTCAGGCTGTGACCAGAAGCAAGCGGCCGACACGCTCAAAGATGCCGAGCAGTCGGCGAAAGAGACCGCCGAAAAGGTGGGCGACGAGGTTGGCGCGGCCGTTGACAAAGGGGGCGAAATGGTCAGTGAACTCGGCGAACAGGCGATGGCTTTCATCGCGCCTTTGAAAGAGAAACTCGGCAGCCTCGATAGCCTCAAGGATGCTCCCGAGAAGCTCAAAACAGCGGTTAGCGAAATGATTACCATGATCGAGTCGAAGGCAGAGGGCATCACGCTGCCCGAGTCGATGAGCAAGGCGATCGAAACCATCAAGACAAAATTAGTCGAACTGAAGACTTATCTTGAAGGAGCTTACAAGCAGTCGGGAATCGACGAGAAAGTGAAATCGATTTCCGAGTCGGTCGAATCGGGGTTAGGTCTAAAGAGCGAGTAGTTTCTCCTGGCACTTAGAACCTATCTCAAAACCATAAGAACCAACTGATCGCTAGCATGCGTACATATCATCGAGCATTCTGTTCTTCTCAACGGCACGGAGGTGACGGGTATGAGGAAGGAGTTTCGAGGATCGAGTTGGCGGATGTCGG
>JBGSRO010000145.1:0-15607 GCA_041737535.1 Pirellulales bacterium
GGACGCCCAAAAGCGGCGTCGAAAGAATTCGTAAGGAGATTCGTTTGGCCATCGCGGGGAGGCTTGGTACAATTCCCGCAACAACCCAGCGCTTCACTTTTCGACCGCCAGGCGCTCTGATTTTCAACCGCTGTTTACAGAAAGGTGAAATCAGAGAGACCCGCCGTCGGTGGAGAGGATGATACGACGCTGTTCCATTGGGATTCCGAATAGCGGTTCCGAATACGAATGGAAAGATCAGCCACAACCGCGTCGCTCACAAGGTGCGTAAAGTTCTCGCGTGTCGTGGCCGAGAACACTCCCTGCTTCTTGCCCCTCGCTCTATACTAAAGGGGCTAGCAACCTTCAGCCCAGAGCCCAACCGCGCGTGCCTGACTTCGCCCAATATGGTCCGATTACCACGCTCCACGAACTGGGCACAGTCCATCCGGCCAATGTCGAGCAGCAGCTCACTGCCGCCACGGCCGATTACCCGATTGGACTCGTGCTGCCGGTCACGGCTTCCGACATGCGGGCCGCGCCGTTTGCCGACATCGTTGCCAAACTCGCAAAGGCTCGGTTCATTCACACGGCGGTCGTGCTGCTGAATCGGACCGCGAATGTCGACGACTATCGCGAGTGCTACGCCATCACCAAGCAACTCGCGCCATGGGGAAAAATTCTCTGGACCGATGGACCTCGCGGTAGAAAAGTGTTCGAGACGCTCACCGAGTCGGGGTTCGACCTATCGACTCCCGGCAAGGGGCGGGCGGTCTGGACCGCGTTTGGCTATTTGCTGGCCGACCCAATGCTCAAGGCGTTTGTACTGCAAGACTGCGATATCGTCGACTACGATAACGATATGCTCGTGAAGCTCTGTTTTCCGATGGCTCATCCGAGCCTCGATTTTGATTTTTGCAAGGCCTACTACGCGCGGTGTACCGACCGCATGCATGGCCGGGTGGTGCGGCTGTTGATGACGCCACTGCTGCGGGCGATGATTAGCGTGCTGGGCAACGATAAGTTCTTGGTCTTCCTCAGGAGTTTTCGCTATCCGCTGGCCGGCGAGTTTGCGGTCGCTTCGACGCTCGCGCGGAGCAACCGCGTGCCTTGCGACTGGGGACTCGAAGTTGGCATGCTTGCCGAAGTGTTTCGCAACACGGCTCCCAAACGGGTCTGCCAAGTCGACTTGGGCAGGGCCTACGAGCACAAGCATCAACCCCTCTCGCTCGACGACCCTAGCGCCGGGCTCATGAAAATGGCGGGCGATATTCTGATCACCATCCTGCGAACCTTGTCGAGCCAAGGGGTTGTCATCAATCGAGGCCACCTGCTTACGCTACGGACCAGTTATGTCAGACTCGCGCAAGATGCCGTGCGGCAGTATCACGCCGATGCGCTGATGAATAGCCTCGCCTACGACCGGCATGGCGAAGAGCAGGCGGTCGAAGGTTTCGCTCGCCAAATCACGGCCGCCGGCGAACGGGCCTTCGACGACGACTCGATTCAATCGGCCTTGCCAAATTGGAGCCGCGTCGTGGCGGCGCTACCCGATGTTTCACAACGACTAAGGCAAGTTGCCGCCGAAGACGAGGCCGAATATGGGACTTAGAGATTGGGGGTTGGCCAAAAGCCAACTCAACGACAAGATCGACACCGAGAACGGCATGGACAAAGCTCCCGAGACAATGCCCAGCGACTCGCCCCCGGCCAAGCAGCCGCCGGTGCTGTTCGACACCACTCAGCAACTGCTCCGCGAGCTGGCCAAGCTCGTGGGGGGCCCGGTGATTTCGTATTGGAACAACGTCCGCGGTTCGGTCTGTCACAACGACGTCGTTGCGCTCTGGGAACTTCTGCAAAAGGTCGACCATTGCGACGAAATCTTCTTGTTCATCAAATCAGACGGAGGCAATGGTCAATCGTCGCTCCGGTTTCTCAACTTGCTGCGGAGCTACGCAAAGAAAGTCACCGCCCTGGTTCCGCTCGAAGCCGCCTCGGCCGCGACGATGATGGCCATCGGCGCAAACGAAATCCAAATGGGCCCGCTCGCGTTTCTAACGGCCGTCGATACATCGCTGACACACGACCTGTCCCCCATCGATCGCGACAACAATCGCGTGAGCGTAAGTCTCGACGAGTTGAGCCGCGTGGTGCGGCTCTGGCGCTCGAACGAGCAGTCGTCGGACATGAACCCCTACCACGCGCTGTTTCCCCACGTCCACCCGCTGGTGATTGGCGCCGTCGATCGGGCCGAGTCGTTGTCGATTATGCTCTGCGAAATGCTGCTGAGCTACCACATCGACGACCACAGCGAAGTGCAGCGAATCGCCCATACGCTCAACAGCAAGTACCCCAGCCACAGCTACCCGATCTTGCTCGACGAAGCTCGTGAAATTGGGCTGAAGGTCACCGAGATGGCTCCCGACGTGAATCGCAAGCTGCTGGAACTCAACGAGCTATACAGTGAGATGGGCCAAAAGGCGACGACCGACTATGACGAGATTCGCGCACACAGCAACGAAATTCTCAATATCCACGAAGCGCCCGGTGTCCAGGTCTTCTTCCAGCAAGACAAAGATTGGTTCTATCGGGCCGAAGAACGCCGCTGGATCACGATGAACGACAACAGCAGTTGGCGAAAGCTCGAAGTCGTCGATGGCGAAGTTCGCCGCTCGACGTTGCATATCAATTGACCGAAGGGGCCGGGGGCTGGGGTGCGGGGAACGGCGAAGGTTCTGCCACATACGGTTCGCTGCCGACCACTAGCCAGATTTCGCCAAAACGTTCGGTTTGTTCGGCTAATGCGTGTCGGTGGCGGACGAGTTCGAGCACCGCCAGAAACATGCCGACGAGTGTCGATTTGTGAACCGCGTCGGGGAATAGCTCAAAGAACGCTACCCGGCCCTGCTCGGCGATCTGTTGTGCAAGCCGCTCCATGAAAACGTGAATCGGCGTGTCGTCGTAGCGAATGGTGCTCACCTCGGGAGCCGCCAATTTATGGCGAATCACTCGGCCAAAGGCGCTCACCAGGTCCCACAGTTCCACGCCTTCGATCGGGCGGTGCTGTTCGCCCCGCGCGCCGCTCGGCTCGCGGCGCGTGTAGCGTTCTTGCCACTCGCGGCCCAGGCGTTCGAGCGACATGGCCGCGTCGCGATATTTCTTGAATTCGAGCAGCCTGACGACCAGTTCTTCGCGTGGGTCTTCGACCTCGGGCTCGTCGATTTCTTCGGGCCGTGGCAGCAATTGTTTCGATTTGATTTCGATCAAGAGGCTCGCCAGGTCGAGAAAGTCGGCGACCGAGTCGACGTCGATTTGCTCAAGAATGTCGACGTATTGCAAATACTGATCGGTAATGACCGCCACCGGAATCTCGACGACATCGACCTCGTGCTTGCGAACGAGAAAGAGCAGCAGATCGAGCGGCCCGCTGAACTTGTCGAGTTGCACGCGGAAGTCCATAGGAACCGCTCAAAAATAACTTGGGGATTTGATTAACCGCAGAGGACACGGAGAGCGCAGAGATGTGAGCTGGAACATCGATCAACACTCGTGATTGTCGATGACTGGGAGCATTGACTCGTTTTGCTTTCAATTTGTACCCGGAACCCAATTAACCAACTAAGGTAAGTCGATTCTGGCAACCAGTCGTCGTTTCAACCCAGTGGGCGACGTAAGCGCGGATTAGCGGGAATTAGTGTTCCTCTCTCTGCGTTCTCAGCGATCTCTGTGGTTCATTCTTTTTTTACCGATGTCGAGGAAACGCCCAAATTATTCTTGATTCGTTCCTTAGGCTCGTCGACTTAGTTTTTCATTCGCGGCGCTCCGTAGCTCTCGTTTCACTTCTCGAAAGTCGTGGGTTGCCACTCTGTTTCGTGGCGTCGTCTTGGCGTTCTCCGCGTCTTTGCGGTTTTTTTGAATAGGTCTCTGCAAGAAACCCGGCCATAGTTTCTTGACAGACACGGCTCGCCGCTCGCCTTGCCCGTCTGCCCCAAACCGGTGACAATGGTCGGTTCAATGAGCTTCCCAGCACGAACCGGCCGCTGACTTGGTGGGTCTGAACGTGGGGCAGACTGTCTCCGAGTACGGGTTATGCGAAAAATCGAAATCTACGACACCACGCTCCGCGATGGCGCACAGGGCGAGGGAGTCAACTTTTCACTCGAAGATAAGGTGCTGATCGCCAAGCGGCTCGACGCGCTGGGGATCGATTTCATCGAGGGGGGTTATCCTCTCTCGAACCCCAAGGATGCTGAGTTTTTTCAGCGGATGGGAGCCCATAAGCTCGCGCACAGCAAGATTTGTGCGTTCGGCATGACCCGTCGCAAAGGAGTCAAGCCGGCCGACGATCCGGGCATGAAGGCGCTCGAGACGAGTCGCGCCCCGGTCATCACCATCGTCGGCAAGACGAGCGACTTTCACGTTCGCGAGGTGCTGAGGGTTTCGCTCGACGAGAATATCGCGATGATCGCCGAGACGGTGGCTTATTTCGTGGGCCTGGGGCGCGAGGTGATTTACGATGCCGAGCATTTTTTCGACGGTTGGAAACTGAATGCCGAGTACGCCGCTCAAACCATCAAAGCAGCCGCCGACGCCGGGGCGATCCGGATCGTCATGTGCGACACCAACGGTGGCACAATGCCCGAACAGGTCGCCACGATCGCCCGCGAGGCCGCCGAGGCGGTCGACACACCGCTAGGGATCCACACCCACAACGACTGTGAGCTGGCGGTCGCCAATTCGCTGGCGGCCGTCGATGCCGGGGCGGTGCAGGTGCAGGGGACCATCAACGGCCTGGGCGAGCGGTGTGGCAATGCCGACCTCATCAGTGTGATGGCCAATCTCGCGTTAAAGAAGTCGGGCTATGAGGTTTTGCAGGGAAACGATGTTGATTGCCTGACCGAGCTATCGCGCTATGTCTACGAAATCGCCAACATGGGCTATCGCGGCAACCAGCCGTTCGTGGGGCCGAGTGCGTTTGCTCACAAAGGGGGCATGCATGTTCATGCCGTGAATCGTGTGGCTCACAGCTACGAGCACATTAACCCCGAGGCGGTCGGCAACGAACGCCGGGTGCTGGTGAGCGAGCTCTCCGGTCGGTCGAACATCATCGCCATGACGACCAAACACGACTTGGCCGAGAACAAGGAGTTGATGGATTCGATCCTGCAGGCTGTGGTTGATCTCGAAAACCGCGGCTATCAGTTCGAGGCGGCCGAGGCATCGTTCGATCTGCTCGTGAAGCGATTAGCCGGGACTTTCACGCCCCACTTTGAGCTGATTAAGTTTCATGCCGAGGTCGAGAGCCGAGGCGGACAGCCACTGACCGAAGCGACAGTCAAGCTGATTGTCGACGACGTTGTGATGCACGAAGTGGCCGAGGGAGATGGCCCGGTGAATGCGCTTGACGCGGCGCTACGAAAAGCGCTGGAGCCACGCTTCCCCGCGCTTCGCGACATGCACCTGATGGACTACAAGGTCCGCGTCATCAACAGCGAAGCCGCCACGGCGGCGAGCGTTCGCGTCGTGATCGAAACCCGCGACGCCGACGGACAGGTGTGGGGCACGGTGGGTGTCGACGAGAACGTGATTCAAGCGAGTTGGGATGCCCTGATCGATTCCATCGAGTACAAGCTATGCAAAGACGAAGGCAAATAGCGATTGCGCTACTCTGCTCGATGCTGCAATTTAGTGCGGTCAGCGCACCGCCCACGAGGATTTTTGCACCGCAAGGAATCAAGATTGGCGAAGTGACACAGACCTCCGCCATCGTCTGGACTCGAACTACCGACGCGTCTCGCGAAGGGCATTCTGGACAAGTGCAAATCGAGTACAAGGCGACGAATGCGACTGGGAATCGTGAATCGACGGAATGGCAGTCGACCTGGTTCGCGGATGACTTCACTACACAGTTCGAATTGACCGAGCTCAAGCCAGGCACGGAATACGACTTGAAGATTCACTACGCCGACTTTGATAGCAGGTCAAACATGACGATCGATACCAGTTTCCGCACCGCTCCTGCCGCCGACGACCCACGCGACATCAACTTCGTCGTTATCGGCTGCCAGCAATTCGAAACTCGCGACACGCCCAACGGTCAGCGGGTGTACGAGACGATGCTCGCTGTGAAGCCCGACTTCGCCGTCCACACGGGCGACATCGTTTATTACGACAAGCCCGATCCGGTTGCGCGCGACATCGAAACCGCGCGGTTCAAATGGCATCGCATGTATGGCCAGCCGCTTTTAGAGAAATTTCACAACCGCGTGCCGACTTACTTTCAGCAAGACGACCACGACGTGCTAAAGAACGACAGTTGGAAAGGGCAGACGGCGGGCGAATTGAAGTTCGCCGAGGGGCTCAGCATTTTTGACGAACAAACCCCGACGCCAGCGACTCCCTATCGCACGGTGCGTTGGGGCCGCAACTTGCAGATTTGGCTCCTCGAGGGACGCGAGTTTCGCTCGCCGAACAACATGGCCGATGGACCCGAGAAAACAATTCTGGGAAGTGAGCAGTTCTTATGGCTCGCACGAACGCTGAAAGAATCCGACGCCACGTTTAAGGTCATCATCAGCCCAACGCCAATCGTCGGCCCCGATCGCGACAAAAAGAACGACAACCATGCGAATTTTGGATTCAAGCACGAGGGAGACAAGCTCCGCAAACTGCTGGCGAGCGTGCCGAACACCTTCACCGTGTGCGGCGACCGCCACTGGCAGTACGTTTCGGTCGACCCGGTCACCGGCCTCCGCGAATACTCGGTTGGACCGACCACCGACAAACACGCCGGCGGTTGGAGCCAAGACAAGTTCGTCGAGAACATGCACCGGTTCTTGCGTGTAAAGGGAGGATTCCTTTCTGTCGCAGTAATGCATGAAGGTGGCGAACCCCAGCTAGTGGTTCGACATCATGCCGTTGATGGCGAAGTGGTGCACGAAGACGAGTGGACTGCGATAATTGAGTCAGGAGAACAACCATGACCGTCATCCAAATCAATTTACCGACTGACCTCGAAGCAAAACTGCGCGCGAAAGCAGCCGAGTCGCACGTGAGCGTCGATGAGTACGTCGCGGAAGCGATACGCGAGAGGGTTGGTGCCGCAAAAGCTGCGAGCCAACCGAAGCGTGATCTGTCTGGCATATTCGATGGAACGCCGCTTGAGCCTGAAGTGTTAAGCGCACTCGACGACCAGCGGCGCATCGATCCGGAAATGTGGAAGTAGTCGATCAATACCCAGGCAATACTCAGGAAAAAGCTCCAAACTCTCCGACGAGCGGTAGCTCGTCGGCTACTGACAACTGACAACTGACAACTAGAAACTGACTACTGAAAACTGACAACTAATAATGGAACTCGCGTCACACTACGACTTTGCCGCTGCTCAGCAAAAATGGTATCCCTTCTGGGAAGAGCGTGGCTACTTTCACGCGGACCCGACCAGCGACAAGCCGCCGTTTTCGATTGTGATTCCGCCGCCGAATGTGACCGGTGCGTTGCACTTGGGGCATGCGCTCAACAACACGCTGCAAGACGTGCTGTGCCGGTTGCGGCGGATGCAGGGGTACGAGGTCCTCTGGATGCCGGGGACCGATCACGCGGGCATTGCGACGCAGGCGGTCGTTGAACGGCGGCTGCTTGCCGAAGAAAAACTGAGCCGCCACGATTTGGGCCGCGAGGGACTCGTTGATCGCATTTGGAAATGGAAAGAGCAATACGAGAAGCGGATTCTCGGGCAGCTCAAGCAAATGGGTTGTAGCTGCGACTGGGAGCGGACCCGCTTTACGCTCGACGACCAATGCGCGAAAGCGGTTCGGGAAACGTTTTTCAAGCTATTCAGCGATGGCAAAATCTATCGCGGCAAGCGGCTGGTGAACTGGGACACCTACCTGCAAACGGCTGTCAGCGACGACGAAGTCTTCCACGAAGAAACCAAGGGGCACTTCTGGCAGTTCCACTATCCGGTCATCGATCCGTTGCCGGGCGAACCGACGCGGGTGACCATCGCCACCACACGGCCCGAGACCATGCTGGGGGATACGGCCGTCGCCGTGCATCCCGATCCAGGGCCGGCGCTGGAGAAATCGATCACTGAACTTGAAGCAAAACTTTCCGCGGCACCAGCGAAGGAGAAACCTCCGCTGGAGGCGCAGCTTGAATCTCTCCGCTTGCGGCTCAGCCGCAAGCGGCATGAACTGGAACAGTTGCGCGATATGGCGCAACGTGAGGTCAAACTCAAACTCCCCCTCACCCGTCGCGAGATTCCCCTCATCACCGACGAGTGGGCCAAACCCGAGTTGGGCTCGGGCTGCGTGAAGATCACCCCCGCGCACGACGCCAACGACTACGACGTTTGGCAAAGGCATCCAGAGATCGGCGCGATTAGCATCATGCAGCCTGATGGAACTTTGGGCGACGCCGTGCCCGAGAAGTACCGCAGACTCACCATGCCGCAGGCCCGCAAGGCGGTGCTCGAAGACCTCGCCGAGGGTGGTTTCCACGACCCCGAAACCGACGTCGAAGACCGTGTGATCGACCTCGCCCACAGCGACCGCAGCAAAACACCGATTGAGCCGTATCTGGCCGATCAGTGGTTCGTGAAGATGGACGAGCTAGCACAGTCGGCGATGGATGCTGTGACCGATGGCCGCGTGAAAATCACTCCCGAGCGTTACGGCAAGAGCTATCTCGATTGGCTCGGCGAGAAACGTGATTGGCCTGTTGGTCGGCAGTTGTGGTGGGGGCACCGAGTGCCGGTGTGGCAACTTCAGTCGCACGATCCGGAAGGTATGTCGAAAAGGGCGTTGGAAGAGCGAGATCGAGAACTCGGAATAATTCCTGGTGCAATCGGAGAGAGCGGCATTCTCAAAAAACTGATCGACGAAAATCGTGTCGCATTGACTGTTCGCGACTATTCATCTGATCAGAAAATGTACGACCAAGAGATCCTGAGTAGCGACCACAATTTGGTTCTTGTTGCAGTCCGTTCCGAGTCAGACACCGGAGCTATCGACGCACTGGAGAACTTGAGTGTTTTCAAGCAAGACGAAGAAGTCCTCGACACCTGGTTCAGCTCCGCCCTCTGGCCCCACTCGACGATGGGTTGGCCCGAGCGGACGCCGCTGCTCAAGAAATTCTATCCAACCAGCGTCCTCATCACCTCGCGCGACATCATCACGCTGTGGGTCGCGCGGATGGTTTTGATGGGTGAGTACAACATGGGCGAGGTGCCTTTCAGCCAGGTTTATATTCACCCCAAAATCCTCGACGGCTTCGGCGAGACGATGAGCAAGAGTAAGGGGAACGGTGTCGACCCCTTGGACGTGATCGAAAAGTTTGGGGCCGACGCCCTGCGGTTTGGGCTGGCGTACATCACCACCGAAACGCAAGACGTGCGGATGCCGGTGGAGTTTGAGTGTCCGCATTGCGGGGCGACGATTCCACAAACCAAAAAGAACCGCATTGAACCGCGCGTCGAATGCAAGAGCTGCAAAAAAGAGTTCCGCACACAGTGGGCCGAAAAACCGGAAGACCTCGCACTCCCCCGTGGTGCGGTGGTGAGCGAGCGGTTCGAGCTAGCGCGGAACTTCGCCAACAAGCTGTGGAATGCTTCCCGGTTCAGCCTCATCAATCTCGAAGGCTACGAACCCGGTTCGATCGATCGCAATGACCTCTTGATCGAAGATCGCTGGTTGCTGTCGCGATTGGCGACCGTCACCAAGCAGGTGACCGACTCGCTCGATGCCTTCAAGTATGCCGACGCGGCAAAGACGCTGTACGACTTTGCCTGGGACGATTTCTGTAGCTTCTATGTCGAGATGACGAAGGCCCGCTTCGCGAGCGAAGACGCGAAACCGCTGGCACAGCGAGTGTTGGCGTTTGCCTTGGATCAACTGCTGCGTTTGTTGCATCCGATGATGCCTTTCTTGACGGAGGAAGTTTGGAGTTTGCTAGGGACCGTTGCTCCCAAGCGCGGCTTGGCTAAGCCGCAAGTGGCAGAAGAATCTGTCTGCATTGCACCGTGGCCGACCGTCGACGAGGCTCTCGTCGATCGCGACATCGAATCGCAGTTCGCTGAGTTCCAAGGCGTCCTCGGCGCGGTACGTGAGATTCGCAGTCGCCAGAACATTGCGATGAAGCAGTCGCTACCGTTTTCGGTAAAGTGCTCGGCCGAGTCGGCCGACCGGCTTGCCGGCATGGCAGCCTACTTCGAGAAGATGGCCAACGCCGTGGCCACCGACCTCGGCCCCGACACAAAATCGCCCGCCATGGCGGCCAGTGTGCCGCTGTCGGGCGATTTGGTTGGTATTGAAGTGTACGTCGACATCAGCCAGTTCATCGACGTCGAAGCTGAGACGAAACGTTTAACAGGTGAACAGGACAAACTCACCAAGTTCGCGGCCAGCATCGAAGGCAAGCTCAACAACGAGAAGTTCGTCAGCGGAGCCCCGGCCGAAGTCGTCCAGCAACAGCGGGATAAACTCATCGAGGTCAACGAACAACTGGCTGCAATTGAAACAGCACTCGCAGGGCTACGCCCGTAGCGACCGTCCGCATTCAGTTGAACTAACACCCTCGCGAAGCTTATGATAAGCCGGTCAAGTTTACCCAGACAACGGAACATAAGATGCGCACGATCCTTACTACCACACTCATGCTCTGCCTCGCATCCGCTACCTCGCTCGCCGCCGAGGAATACAAGCAAGTGTTCACGGATGACTTTGAGAGCGGTCTCGAACAATGGGAGATCGTTGATCCCGATACCTGGGGACTGCGCGAGCAACCCGACGGATCGAAGTCGCTTGAAATCCTCAAACGCGAAAGCGCCTACAAGCCCGAGGTTCGCAGTCCGCTGCACATTGCTCTCGTGAAAGATCTCGAGCTGGGCGACTTTGACATAAAGTTCCGCGTCCGCAGCACGCTCGACACAGGAAACCACCGCGACTGTTGTATCTTCTTTGGCTACCAAGACCCAACACATTTCTACTACGTCCATATCGGCGCAAAGCCCGACCCGCACAGTGGGCAGATCATGATCGTCAACGACGCGCCACGCAAAGCGCTCACCGAAAACAAGAAACTCGTCCCCTGGGACAACGAATGGCACACGGTCAAACTGCAGCGCAGGCTCTCCGATGGAGCGATTCGCATCTACTTCGACGACATGGACACACCCATCATGGAAGTCGAGGATAAAACCTTCGGCAAAGGACGGATCGGGATTGGCTCGTTTGACGACCTCGACGAATTCGACGACATTCGCGTGATGGCACCCAAATCGGACCAAGAAGTTGAAGTCGTCGATCAAGAATGAACAAAGCTTCGAGTTGTCAGTCGTCGGTTCTCTATAGCCGACGAGCTACGCCTCGTCGAAGTCATCGATCAACACCAAGACTCAAGACTTTCGATATCCCTGAAGCAACGAGATATTAAAAGTCTTCACGAATCGCACGTTTGAGTTCGACGGATCGAATAATGGTCAATGACAATGACACCCGCCTGCAGGCCCGCAAATATGTGGGGGGCATCGAGTTCTCGACACTTCGCTCGGTGGTCGTTTCGGTTGCATGTGTCGCCCTGGCATTCGTCATTGCTTACTTGCCCGACTATCCAGGCTTGTCGGATCCTGGTCGCGCGGCACTGTTTATTCTCATCGCGGCGGCCGGGCTCTGGATTAGCGAAGCGATTCCTGCTTTCGCCACCAGCCTGCTGGTGATCGGCGCTGAGATCGCGCTGTTGGGCCAACCGGGCGGTGGCTTTGCCCAGACCAACAAGGACTACGAACAATTCCTCGCGCCTTGGGGCAGTCCGCTCATTTGGCTCTTTTTCGCGGGGTTCATCATGGCCGCGGCCGCCGAAAAAACGGGCCTCGACCGACTGATTGCGATTGGCACACTCGGGCGATTTGGTCGCAAACCGGCCTTGCTGCTGCTCGGTACGATGCTCATCACGGCTGCCGTCTCGATGTTCATGTCAAATACCGCGACTGCTACGCTCATGCTCACGGCACTCACGCCACTTGCGACCAGTCGCCCCAAGGACGATTCGCTCGTGCGCGCTCTGATGCTGGGAGTCGCCTTCGGCGCCAACATCGGCGGCATGGGGACCGTGATCGGCACGCCACCGAACGCGATCGCCGCCGGCGCACTCGCCGACGTGAGCCCAATCAATTTTGCCGAATGGATGGTGCTTGCTGTTCCTGTGGTCGCGCTGTTGCTGGCGATTGCGTGGTTGTGGATTATTGTCTGCTACCTAGGTGGCACGGCATGGAAGGAAATCGAATCCCTGGATTTGGGCAACGACACGGCCATTAAATCATCGGCGGTTCAGCAGGCGGTCGTGATGTTGACTTTTGCCGTGACTGTCGGACTTTGGCTCACCGGTCCACTGCATGGGCTTCCAACCACCGTCGTCGCATTTCTGCCAATCTGCTCGCTCACGACGACAGGCATTCTGACAGCGAGCGGCATTCGCAAACTGCCATGGGATGTTTTGTTACTTATTGCTGGTGGACTGTCGCTTGGTGTCGCGATTGACAAAACGGGTCTGGCGAGTTGGCTCGTCGGTCAGATTCCGCTCGATCAGTTTTCGACGATTGCGGTTGTAATTGCATTTGGTTTTGTCACGGTGTTGCTGTCAAACCTGATGAGCAACACGGCCGCAACGAACATCGTCGTGCCAATCGTGATCGCCATCTTTGTCGCCCAACAAGCCGACCCGCGACTGGTCGTTCCGGTCACACTCGCTGCGAGTTGTGCAATGTGTTTGCCGATTTCGACGCCGCCGAATGCGATCGTCTTTAGCAGCGGCCGCCTGGCGACTTCCGACCTGTTATACGGTGGCCTCGTGATGGCCATCCTCGGCCCACCAATCGCCATCGCCTGGTCGTTGTTCGCGCTTGGTTGGCTCAACTGAATGTCGCTACCGTCGCCAGACGATGGACAATCGCAGGTCAATTTGCATCCATATTTTCGCCCTGGGGTTCTGATCGTTTTGTCCACGAAACAGCCAACACGATTGGAGGGGACAAAACCCCGACTTTTGTTTCACGACTCCTGGGAGGGCGACGCTCCTGCGGAGCCGAGTAACACCCTCTGACTCGTCCAGCAGCGCGAATCGAGCCTTGTTTGACGCACCCTCTTTCTGCCACGCCCATTTTGTCGTTTTGTCGTTTTGTCGCTTTTCTCGAAAAAACGATTTCATGCGACAAAATAGCTCGCATTGTGTCGCTTCGCGGTCCCGGAAACCGCTTGTTTTCGTGGGCGAATCGCCAGCGTCGAGCGACAAAATGAACCCCATTCTGTTGGCGCTTGTTCACGAAAAGCGCCAAAATGGTTTTCACCGGTGTTCTCGGCGTTTTGATTTCGATTGTGGTTCGCCTCCGATGACGCCGAGTTGCTGGGAATAGAGAGTTTCGCAAGCCCCCATTAGAACAGAGTGGCGGCCGAATTCCACCAAAATTTTTGGCCACCCCGGGCGTCATGCTACGCCCTTGTCGGCTGCGATCTCCGGCGATCGTCGGATTGGTTGGGTGTCCCCGTTTCTCAGTCCCATTGCAGTGCCGCTGCCTTTGGCATTCGGCGTCGGGGTCGGGGGCAGCGTTTGTAGCGGAGAAGCAGCGGAGAAGGGGGAGTTAAAGGGGACATTCTACTTTACACCAATAAGTAGAATGTCCCCTTAAATGCTCCCCCTTTAATGCTCCCTCCCCTTCAATGCTTTCCTTCAATGCTTCAAGTTGTGGCGACTCAGCGAGTTAGAAATAGGATGACTGTCCCCCAGAAAGCGTCGATGGGATCAAGGATTGGCAATTCTGCGAAGCAGCAGCAACTTGATGCCCTGCTGCATGCAGGTTTCGTCGATCAATTTCAATTTATCGCGAGTCCGTCCTGAAAGCGGCCAGTCGTCTGAAGCGACGATAAGGGCGAGGACTGGTATTCGCTCTGTGACTGTACCATAATGGGTGGCTTGCCCAATTCCTTCGTGCCACTTATCAACGCGATCAACCTCAATCGCATAGTCGCTCGCCACGACGTCGACCCTGCCGCCATCGACTACAACCTCCGTGTCGCCGTTGAGTCGTGAAGAAAGTGCCGATGCCCAACTAGATTCAAGTGATGCATTGGAAATCGCCAAATCGACCACTGGCAACAATAGTTCGGTGTTGTCGTCGATTGGCAGATAATGAGGCTCAGCAGAGCCTGAGTTGGTGGGGAGCTCGACTGGCTCGGGCAAAGGCTCTGCGCTCCGAAAATACCTAATTGAAAGAAGCAACATCACCACAAAGATCGCGCTGACAACCGTAATGGCAGCTGTCTTCTGGGAAGTCCCGACGTCAATTTTTGATGGCATACGGATCAGCGCGGAATGATAAGAATTGCAAGCGCTAATACAGCAACAGCAATCACGATCACGATGACCATCTTGTTGCCTTCGTTCTGTCGTTTGACTTCGATCGTTATGCGGCCACTCGCCGAATCAGCATCAATTCGCCCCTTGATGTCACTTTGTGTGCTTCGCTCCAAATCAGAAATGGTGACGACGAAATTATCAAGGTCTTTAGTGCTATCTTGGTACTTACGATCAGATTCAACTGCGGACTCATTCAACCTTAACTCCGCTTCTAGGCGTTTCATAGCAAAGACTTTCTTGTCTTCGTCGGACAGGGCGTCATAACTCGCACGCGTCAACTCGCCTGAGTTCTGGAGTCGAGCAGGCAACTTCGAATTATCGTTTTGATCGTTCATGGCAATGAAAAACTTCTATCCGGGGCCGACCCTGGAATATTCGCTTGGAAATATTGATTGTGGCGATTGCAGTTGGCCAACGCAACGGGACAGTTTGTTTTGATGAAGCGATGTTGGTCAAATTTTGAAAAAAGCTCTTAACGGAACGAAACGTCCGTTAATTTGGTTTCACTCTACGGGCTGTATCCTCAAGCGCCCGCTGTACGGAATTACGGTTGGTAGATTTGCCGAAAGCCCGTTTATTCCCCTTATTGACGATTGGTTGACTATTCGGAATGGACGATGCAAGAGCATGTCTTCACGTAGTCGCAAGCAACATCATTCCTCCGAGGAATACGCAGAGGGCAAGCCCTACGAGCAAAGCAACCCCCCATTCCCGCCGCTCCCGCTCCCAGTCGATGGGTTCCGGCGGGATCAGTGTTTCCTCGGTGATTGATTTGCTTTCCTTTGGTTCAAAATCGAACTCTAGCTGTCGGGTATCAGGTGCGACGTGCAGTTCGGCTGCCAACATCGACTTTGAATTTGCGTAATCGGGTCCACCCGTTGTAGGTGCAGTGTGCGACGATACACCGTTGCGTTTCGCGGCACTGTTTAAAACTTGGTTCAGCCACCAACGGAGATCTCGACTGGGCGGAATGATGTCGACACTTATCGTGCCTTGTGGCAATTGGATTATGTGTCGCACAAACTTGGCGTTGGCTAAGCTCTCGACCATTAGGTCGATCTTACGAAATTCATCATGCAGAGAGATATTGTCAATTCCTGTGGATGAGATTTTCCAGAATTCAGGCGGCGTCCTTGGTTTGCTTGACTCCGTCGATGAATTTCACACCGGCAATCACATCGGGCAAGAGGGAAGAACTACTCAGTACGCGCCACTTTCG
>JBGSRO010000152.1:0-2978 GCA_041737535.1 Pirellulales bacterium
CATACAAAGTATGGCGGACCTACTTGGATTTTAACGGAAATCCGTACTTTCGGTGCCAGTAAATCTGCCGGTGGTCTACTGAGGTGTAGCGCTTTTTTCGGACAGTCCGGAAGCTTATTTTGGTCGGGAAAGGAGACCCCGGCCCATGCCCCCATTGAAGCGCAAACAGGACGTCGAGAAGCCCGCGAAGCCTCGCCGACGGTATACCCAGGAGTTCAGGGAGGAGGCGGTTCAGATGCTCGTAGACGGTCACTCCGCCGCGTCGGTGACCGAGCGTCTGGGGCTGTCCCATGTGAATCTTCTGTACAGTTGGAAACGAGCCTTGATTGGCAAGGCCGGCAAGACCGCCTCGTCGTTGGACCAGCGAGTACATGAACTCGAAGCGGAACTGCGGCGTGTGGAAAGAGAACGAGACATCTTACCTCTGGATCGGTCAACTCTTTTTTTCAAATTTCGCAGCGATTCTCTCGTTTTCTTGGCTTGACCGTACGCGGCGTTCTTTGTTCCTGGCTGAGCCGTTGGACATAATCAATCACACCCAATGATTTGAGAACCCGCTGTTCGCCCGCCGGCAGGTCTTCGAATCCGTGAACCGGCGGCAAGCCTTCCTGCTGACAAACTTTGCTGAGCGACGGAGTCAGCCGCGTCGGCGGATTGGCACCGTTCTTCACGCCCGGTCGGCGTCCTTTATGCTCGGGCTTGCGGTGTGTCCCGGTGACTGCAACGCGGAGTCGCGCGAGCTTCTGCTGTGTCGTCGACGGATTGGCGTAGCGGTAGGGTTCATTGTTCTTGAGCATCAGCCAAGCGACGCCGACCAGCTTGCGTGCGGTCGCACAGACGGCGACGTTCCAGCACTTACGTTTGGCGAGTCGGCGGAAGAACACGCCCAGCGGTCCCGCCTGCCGACCCATGTTCTGGGCTGCTTGCGTGAGCATCCACCGGACGTGAGAGGAGCCTCGCTTAGAGATCGGACCATAGTGGCAAGTATTCGCCGATTGCTTGACCGATGGCGTCAGCCCGAGATAACTGGCAGCGTGGTCGCCGTCCGCAAAGCGGGACAGATCGCCCAAGCCCGCGACGAGCGCCAGCGCGACGCAATAGTCGACGCCCGGAATCGTCATCAGTAGCCGGACGCGAGATTGGTTCCAAGCCTGTTGTCGAAGCGAGGATTCCAACTCGGAGATCTCCTGGTCGAACCCTTTAATGAGACGCAAATCCGAGTCGACAAGGGCGCGCTGGTCAGCCGGCAGCTCGCAGTGCGATAGCCACTTCAATCCCTCTTTGCTGAACAGCGTCTTTACTGGAACGACCACCAGCCGACTCGCCAAGACGCTTTGAATGCGATTCTTTAGTCGCGTTCGTTCGGAGACGAGCCGCTCGCGGCGACTGGTAAGTTGGCGGAGCGACCGGGTCTGCTGGTCCGGAACCCACACGCTCGGCAAGTAGTCGCACCGCAGGAGCTGCGCCAAGACCTCCGCGTCGACCTTGTCGGTCTTCACCTTCGCCTCGGCAATCGCCTTGGTCTTCATAGGGTTGCTGACGACGAGCCGATCGACTAGTGGCTGCAGCAAGTCGGCCACCGCCCAGGCGTTGGTCGTCACCTCCAAGGCGACACTGTCTTCCTTGGTCAGCTCGTTGGCGAATTGCAGCAGGGCTTCCCGAGTGCAATCGATTCGTCGGCGAAACAACTTCGTCCCTTGCTCGTCGATAACGCACGCTTCAACGACCGACTTATGAACGTCGAGACCAATAAATCGTTTCATAGCTTAATCCTCGAGTAGCGTGACGGACGAACAGGGCCAATCGGCAACTACCTCTTCGGGCTCGAAGCCCATCCGGGTGGGCCGTGGGGGCAGCCAGGTAAAAAAGCGGGCTCAAAGCCCATAAGATCTCTCGGCCGGCCCCGGAATGAGCGGCCCGTCGCGTCACTGGATTCGTGTCGAAACATTCCGTCCCTGACCCGGTCCACGCATCGGACCACAGTCCTGAGACGAACTCAATAACTCTATCCATACCCGATAAAAAAAGCGTTGGCCATTTTCGGCCGAGACGGGTGACCGACGTGTACGCAGCCGTGGATCAAATCGTATTGGATGACAGCGTTGCCGCTGCGCAGGTGTGCGACGTTTTGGACGTGAGCCGTAGTGGCTTTTACGCCTGGCGACGCAGCGCGCTTTCCCTTCGTGAAACCAAGGACCGTGAGTTGACCCCGATCATCCTCGATATTTTCTGGCACCACCGCAGACGTTATGGAGCGCGTCGGATTGCAGCGGAGCTGCGCAGGCGCAACGTGCTTTGCGGAGTCGGTCGAGTCGCCAAACTGCTGAAATCACAGGGTTTAGTGGCTATCCAGCCCAAGTCGTTTAAGCCCAAGACAACCGAGAGTCGCCATCGTCTGGGATACAACGACAACTTGCTTGTGGACCACACGGGCCCTTCCCAAGTGAACCAGGTTTGGGTGGGAGACATCACCCACATTCCCTTGCGGACGGGGCGCTTCGGTTACTTGGCGGTGTTGATGGACCTTTACTCACGAAAGATTGTCGGCTGGTCGTATCGGTCTTCGATGAACGAGGACTTGGTTCTCGAAGCCTTGCACGGCGCAATCCGTACACGCCAGCCAGCGGCAGATCTGATTCATCACAGCGACCGTGGCGGCCAGTACGCCTCGAAACGTTATCGGGCCGTACTGAGGCGCGCTTCGATGCGACAAAGCATGTCGGGCGCCGACAACTGCTACGACAATGCCTTCATGGAATCGTGCTTCGGCACCTTGAAAACTGAATTACAACTGGAGGATTACGCTTCAGATGCCGAAGCCAAAAGAGAACTCGCAGAGTACGTCAGCTACTACAACCGAGACCGACTCCACTCCTCACTCGGCTACGTCACGCCGAGCGAGTTCGAGACGGCCCAACCCCAATAACCCAGCGATCAAAATAAGATTCTGGCGCGCCCGCGCAAGTCGGCGCACCTCA
>JBGSRO010000149.1:0-28808 GCA_041737535.1 Pirellulales bacterium
ACGCTGTTGTTCTTCATTCAACTCAATCGGCTTGGCCAATGTACGGCTCATCACTCCACCTCCTGGGACCGGAAAATAGGTAAACCTAACTCCAGTTTAGCAAATCGCAGAATTTTGTACCCACAATCGTGACGCTCACACGCAGGTCGATTTGAGCAAAGAAAATCGCTTGACAGGCGAGCATAACGGCGTTCGGAAATCACGCAACTAAACGAGCGTGGCCATCGTCTCGACCAGCGACTTAACCGCGTCGACACTCTTTTTGAAAGCAACTTTTTCTTCGTCGGTGAGTGCGATTTCAACGACACGCTCGACACCACCCGTGCCGAGAATCACGGGCACACCGACATAAAAGCCCCCCACGCCATACTCTTTGTCGCAATAGGCCGCACAAGGAATCATCCGCTTCTTGTCGCGGACAATCGCCTCGACCATCTGCGCGGTAGCGGCAGCAGGGGCATAGTAAGCGCTGCCGGTTTTTAGCAGGCTCACGATCTCGGCACCGCCATTCCGGGCGCGGTCGACGATCTCATCGAGCCGAGCTTTTGAGATGAGTTGCGTGACAGGAATGCCCCCAACGCTCGTGCAACTCGGCAGCGGCACCATGGTGTCGCCGTGGCCACCCATCAAAAGGGCCGATATGTCTTCGACGCTGACGCCCAATTCTATTGCCAGGAATGTGCGATAGCGAGCCGTATCGAGCACGCCTGCCTGTCCGACCACGCGGCACGGCGGAAAGCCGGTGACTTGTAGTGCCCGTTGCACCATCGCGTCGAGCGGGTTGCTGACGACAATTACCACCGCATCGGGGCTGGTCGCTTTCACTTGCTCGCAGACGGCCGTCATGATTTTTGCGTTAGTTGCTAGCAGATCGTCGCGGCTCATGCCGGGCTTGCGGGGAATGCCAGCCGTGATGACAACAACATCGCTGCCGGCCGAGTCGGCGTAGTCGGATGTCCCGGTAATCGTCGCGTCGAAACCCATAACGGGCGACGACTGCATAAGGTCGAGCGCCTTGCCTTTGGGCATGTCCCCAGCTTGGGGAATGTCGACCAGCACAATGTCGCCTAATTCGGCGGCTGCACACCAATGAGCCGTTGTCGCACCGACATTGCCAGCACCAACAATGGTGATTTTCGCTCGTCGCATGGTTGTGAAAACTCCTGAAAATGCTGGTGTTGGACTGAGAATGTTGGCTACTCGTCGCAATCCTTGCAGAGGACAAGTATCGACCGACATGCCGGTACCTGCAAGGTGCCAATCTTGACGAGACATGACGCGGATGTGTCGGCAGGTCGATATAGACCGCTTGAGACAATTTCGCTACTTTCGCCCAACTTTCTTTCCGGAAAATCGAACGTCGTCAAACTCACCACGCTCGCTCATACACACAAACACGATGGCAATCCCCGCTGGCACAAATTGGCTTACACGCATCCAGGAGCTCATCCTGCCGGTGGCCATTATTGCAAGCGTTCTGGTCATCTTGGTGCCGCTACCGCCGGCGCTAATGGACATCATGTTGGCGGCGAACATAGCCGTCTCGGTGATTGTGCTGCTCACCACAATCTACGTTCGCACACCGCTCGACTTTAGTATCTTTCCGTCGCTGCTGCTTGCAACAACGCTTGCGCGACTCGTGCTGAACGTCGCGACAACGCGGCTCATCTTGACGCGCGCTGCGAGCGATAAACTCGACGCGGCCGGTGGAGTCATCACTGCCTTTAGCGACTTCGTCGCGGGAGATGGCAAGATCGTCGTCGGCATTATCATCTTTGTGATTATCATCGTGATTCAGTTCATGGTCATTACCAAAGGTGCCACCCGCATTAGCGAAGTCGCCGCCCGGTTTGCGCTTGATGGCATGCCGGGAAAGCAGATGGCGATCGATGCCGATCTCAATGCCGGCATCATCGACGAAAAAGAGGCCCAGCAAAGGCGGAGCGAAGTCACTCAACAAGCCGACTTCTTCGGGGCGATGGATGGTGCCAGTAAGTTCGTGCGCGGCGATGCCATCGCAGGAATCATGATCACCATCATCAACATCGTGGGCGGACTCATTATTGGAATCGCTCAAGAGGGAATGAGCTTCAGCGAAGCTGGCTCGTTGTTCACTCGACTTACAATTGGCGACGGACTCGTAAGCCAAGTACCCGCGTTCCTCGTTTCGCTCGCGGCTGGCTTGTTGGTCACTCGTAGTACGCAGCGCACCAACCTGCCGCAAGAGTTTTTGCAGCAGCTCTTTTCCAAGCCCCAGGCACTGGCTGTCACCGGAGGGTTCTTGGCGATCCTGGTGTTTACAAGCTTGCCGCGGGTTCCGCTGATTGGTCTCGGCGTCGCGTGTTTAGGGCTAAGCCGAATGATTTCGACGAAAGACAAAGCACGCGAAGTCGCCAAGCAGGTGAAGAAAGAGACACCTCCGGCGAAAGACGATCGCGTCGAAGACTTTCTTTCGGTCGACCCGATGGAGATTGAACTTGGGCTGGGGCTGATTCGCCTCGCTGATCCAAACCGCGGCGGCGACCTACTCGAACGAGTGCAAAAAGTTCGCAACAACGTCGCCGCCGAAATTGGAATCATCATGCCAAAGGTGCGCATTCGCGATAACATGCGACTCGACCCGAATGACTATCGCATCAAGATCGCCGATATGCCGATCGCCAGCGATCGCATCGAGCCACAACTGCTGCTCGCCATCGACTCGGGCATGACGACCGGCAAGGTCGATGGCATCGAAACTCGGGACCCGGCGTTTGGGACAGCTGCCAAGTGGATCAATCCGAGCCTGCAAGACCAAGCCGAAATGTATGGCTTCACGGTTGTCGAACCGCAAGCGGTGCTCGCAACTCATTTGACCGAAGTCTGTCGCCGCCATGCCGACGAGCTATTGACACGCGACGCGACCAAACACCTGCTCGACGAACTCAAGCAGACCTCGCCGACGGTCGTCAACGAGCTCGTTCCCGAGTTAATGTCGTTGGCCGAAGTGCAAGCTGTGTTGCAGTTGTTGTTGCGCGAGCAGATCTCAGTAAGGCAACTTAGCACCATTCTCGAAACGCTTGGCGATTATGCCCCGCGATCAAAGGATCCCATTCTGCTCGGCGAATACGTCCGCCACCGGCTTGCGCGGCAGATTTGCACGCGATACCGCGACACCGAAGATCAGTTGCACGTCGTGGCTCTCGACCCGACCGTGGAAGATCGTCTACGGGCCGGTTACGAACATACCGAGCGCGGCTTGTTTGTCCGCATGACTCCGCAGGCAATCGAAGCGACGACCGAGCGCATTCGCCGAGCGATTGAGCCGATGCTTACCGAAGGGCATACGCCCGTCTTGTTGGTCAGCCCGCAGATACGCGCGGCCGTGCGGCAGATGATCCAGTCGCAACTGTCAAGCGTCGTGGTGCTGAGCTTCAATGAGATCACAAGGGACACAAAAGTTGTGACACATGGCATCGTCACCGACATGTAGTGCGAGACGAATTCCTTAGCACCCAATGAACATAGTTAGACACTGATCATCAAATACCACTCCTGTTCGACCTTGGCGCTCTTTGCGTCTTTGGCGGTTCACTTTACGGCGCAACGAAAATCAACTAACTGAAACATGGACATCCGCACTTTTCGCGCCCGCTCAATCAACGATGCTTTGCAGCAAGTTCGCCAGCAACTTGGCGACGATGCCAAGGTGTTGCATACGCGCGTGAAGAACGGTGGGTTCCTAGCGAGCATGATTTGGGGGCAGCAGATCGAAGTTGCCGCGACGGTGGGTGCGAAGCCGGTTGAGCCGGTTGCCATCGAGACCGACTTTGACTTTCGCGCGCAATACCGCACCCAACTCGCGGAATCAGCCGACTCACAGACCGAGCTCGACGACCTATTTTCCACGCATTCGGCCGCTCGCGAACCTGCCGGACTGCCGGAGCAATTGTTTCAACTCTTTGCCGAGTTGATTGAGGCCGACGTCGATGAAACGGTCGCGCGGCGGATCGTCGGAGTACTGTCGGTAAGCGATTCAGTCGGTTACACCCGCGAAATACTCGTCGACCATTTGCTTGGTTCGGTGACGACAACTGGACCAATCACCGTTGGACAAAAGCGACCACGCGTCGTGGCGCTAGTGGGGCCGACGGGCGTCGGGAAGACGACGACCATTGCCAAACTTGCAGCCAGCTTTCGGCTGCGCGAAAATCGCCGTGTGGGGCTCATCACGGTTGATACGTTTCGAGTAGCGGCTGTCGAACAACTGCGAACCTATGCCGACATCATCGACTTGCCGATGGAAGTCGTTGCGACGTCTACCGAGCTGCGTGCCGCCATTCATTCGATGCAACATCTCGATCTGATTCTGATGGACACGGCCGGTCGCAGTCCGCGCGATGTCGTGCGCATCCACGAGCTGCGGCATATGCTGGCGGCGGCCGAGGCCGACGATGTGCTGCTGGTTCTCAGTACGACCGCTAGCGATCGCAGTCTCACTGCGACATGTCGCGAATTTGCGCCGGTCGGCACGACAGCAGTTGTGCTCACCAAACTCGACGAAGCGATGAGCCTCGGCCACTTGGTGGGTGTGCTCGAAGAGGCACGGCTACCAGTCTGTTATCTGACCGACGGCCAGAACGTACCCGACGACATTGCGGTGGCGGAAAGCGAGACGCTGGTCCGTCGCCTACTGGGATACTCACCGAATGTTGCCCTTGCCTAAACAAGATCAAGCCGCGGAGTTGCGGCGACTCATCATGGCGTCGCGCACAACATTTGCGAGCGCAGCGACAATTGCTGTCGCCGGAGCGACCGTTCATTCGGGAGCAAGTCGCTTTGCGAAAATATTGAATTCTGCTGGCGATGCGCTGGCTAACGATGAGCTAGTTCGCATTGAGTTGTGTCCGCCGAGCGATGCCGCAACAACTTCAACTGTTTTTCGTTCCGCGTCGCAGCGGATTGTGGTGGTCACCCCCGATGAAGTCGACATCATGGGTGCCTTTTCGCTGCTGAAATCGGCCGTCGCGTCTGGGCTGCTTGACGAGTCGCTATGGGTTGTCGCCCATCGCTGCGTCGGGTTAGCCGATCAACAGATGGTCTTGGGCACGTTGCGAGTGGTCTGCCGGAAGCACCTTGGGCACGAGCTCAAGCACCTGATCGCCGTCGAGGATTCAGTAAGTCGCGGAAATGCTATCACGCCAGCAGAGTTGCTATCGCAGATGCACGCCGATCGGCGCCACAGTCGCCTTGCCGCGCACGACAGCGAGCAGCTATAACTTGCCCGCCGCCGGCACCTATCTCAGGGTATCGCACCCGTCGCGACACAACTCGTCAATTTTGTCTCATTTGGCGTCATCGAATCAGCTTTGTGATACCGGCGACGCAATAATTATTGCGGTGGAATTCTCTCAAGTGTCAGCCAACCAATCGTCGATAAAGTTAGAACGAGCCTCGTCGCGCCCCGGCGTGATAAAATGGTTCGATTGGTGTGAGTTTAACGCGACGCACGAGAAAGTTCATGGCACGAAAATTCGCAGCCACACTCGGTTACCTCGCCGCAGCTCTGGTGCTGTTTCGTGGTGCCACGAGTGGTGCCGGCGTCGAAGCAACCCTGCTTCGATCGATTGTTGTGCTACTGATCTTTGTCGTCGTTGGGCTGGTGCTGGGAGCCATTGCCGAAGTCACGATTGTGCAGTCGGTCCGCGAGCAATTCGAGCAACCTACTAATCAACAACCGGGCAAAGTCGTTCAATAGACGAAATTCCACAACCGAGCCGAGTTAGATCTTCACCAAGCGCTGTTCACAACCCAAAGCGGCTGAGGTGGGGCACGACGCCCCGCTAAGCGATTCACGGAGGAATGAATGCCTACAACGACCGTCGCGGCAATAGACACACCCGATCAAGCACCCGATCAACCATCGAAGCCGGCACAGAAGTCCGATATCGCCGAGGTTTGGGTTGCCTACAAACTCGATCAAGGCAATAAGGAGCTCCGAAATCGACTCGTCGAAAACTATCTGCCGCTCGTCAAGTACAACGGCGAGCGTATTTGGTCGCGACTGCCCGACGGTGTCGAACTCGACGACCTGATCAGCGCCGGCGTGTTTGGATTGATGGATGCAATAAATGCCTTCGACATGAGCCGGGGCGTGAAGTTCGAGACCTATTGTGTGCCGCGCATCCGTGGGGCGATGCTCGACGAGTTGCGTTCGATGGACTGGGTGCCACGGCTCGTTCGCAGCAAGGCGACCAAGCTCAACGAAGCGGTCAAGAAGCTCGAGGCGTCGCTCGGACGCAGTCCAAATGAAACCGAACTTGCTGAATATATGGGGGTCAGCACTCAAGAACTTGAGAAGCTGATCACCGACGCCAACGCTGTCAACCTGATTAGTCTGAACAAGAAGTGGTACGAGACCGACAGCTATAAAGACGTCCGAGAGATCGATGTGCTCGAAGACAAGCGAGGCGAAGATCCCACACGTCGGGTCCATAAGTCGGACCTCATGCGACTGGTCACCAAAGGCCTCAACCGCAACGAGCGGCTCATCATCATTCTCTATTACTACGAAGAATTGACAATGAAAGAAATCGGCGCGACGCTTGACTTGAGCGAAAGCCGAGTGAGCCAAATGCACAGTGCGATTGTCGGTCGCTTGCAAAACCAACTCGGCCGTCGCCGCCCCGAGTTCAATGCCGCTGGCTAGCTTGCGGATAACGTTCGACCAGAGACGTATAAGGTTGAAAGCCGTTCAATTAACCGAACGACGGAAAACTACCTCACTTGAATATGCCTAACTGGACAGCGCCAGGTTCACTGATGCTAGCGCGCTTAACCGGTTTGTTGGGTTGTGGTTGCGTCAATTCAACCAGGAACAAATCTCAAACCAGACAAAGTGTGTCGACGTATTGTCGCAAAACAAGTTACGCATGCTAGCGTTGCCGAACCTGGCGCTGTCCAGCTATACGGCTCACTGTAGATTTCTTTCTGCAACACATCGGCACCGTGGTCGAGAGTCGAGAGATTCAAGCTGCCGGCGGTCGAGTTGTATGCGCTCGTCGTGTCCGTGAGCTTCGTAACGAGGAAAGCTACCAAATTCTGTCGCACAAAGACCGGGCCGAAATTAAGCCGGGGCAATATCTGCTGGAATCTAACAAACGACTTCCCGCGTTCCGGCGAAACATTTTTTGAGGAAAATTGTGCCCGGGTCTTGGAACGCAATGGCTACACTTGCCAGATGTGCGGTGCAGCCGCGGGTGACCCAAGTCCGCTGGGCGGAAATCGCACAGTACGACTCTCGATGAGTCATATTCTCGACTAATCGAAAGGGGGCGATGACTCGCCTAACAATTTGCGAGCCATCTGCACCGACTGCAACGAGGGTTTGCAAAATACCGCCCCGATAGAGCCCGACCGGGTGCAACTCTTGGCACAGATTCGCACGGCACGGGTCGACGACCAACGTGTGGTGCTCGAATGGCTGCAAGCGAAGTTTTCTGCCAACGAGTGAACGCTATGCCGGCATCATTTCCAGTTGCCGTTCTAGCCAAGGCTCGAGTTCATCGAAAATTTCCGCCACTTGTGGGTCAAAGATGCGGCCGATCAAAAGGTCGGTGAGCCGCCCGCTGTGGTGCGGATGTTCGGCGACAAATTTGCCGGCGCGGAATTCGCCAGAGTAGAACGCATGGACGAGTTTGCGGACGCGGGCCGTGGCTTCTTTGAAGCTTTCTGACCAAGCACCGATCGTGGCGGCCGAGGTATCCCCGGTTTTTAGTCCAATTACTACTGCGTCGGCTGCAAGCTGAGCGCTTTTTAGCGCGAAGTAAACACCCGACGAATAAACTGGGTCGATGAACCCCCACGCATCTCCCACCAGCACCCAGCCATCGCCGGCTGCCTGCTTGGTGAGATAAGAGAATTCTTTGGCGACGCGCAAGTCGTCGCAAGCGGTCGCACCGGCAACGCGCTGTTCGACACCCTCGCACTTGGCGAGCTCTTCGGCGAAGACCTGTTCGGGCGTACCGCGGCCTTTTAACAAGTAAGCATGGTCGCCGACCAGGCCAACGCTCACCAGATCGTTCGCCTGGGGAATGTACCAAAACCAAGCTTGTTTGTCGGTTGTGTGCAAGATGATTGTCTTGACGCCACCACCACTCTCTTCGCGGTCGGCCCCCTTGTAGTGCCGCCAAATTGCTGCCTTCTTGAGGTCGGGATTGATTTGTTTGAGTCCGCGCTTACCGGCGATCAGCGACTGCTGGCCCGAGGCATCAATTACGACTTTCGCGTGGACCGTGCGACGCTGGCCGGCCGACTCCAACACAACGCCCGTCGCGCGGTCGCCATCGAACAGCACATCGACGACGCGAGTCGCGTCGTGGCAGATGGCGCCGTGTTCGGCCGCGTGGTCGAAGAGCATTTTATCGAACTCGGCCCGGTCGACGTGCCATGTTATGCTGCAATCGCGGGGGTCATGATCTCGAAAGAAAAATGGTGCCGACTCGCGGCCGCTGTTGCTAACGAATTGCACACCGACTTTCTTCGAGAACTCGCTCGCATTGAGCTTATCGAGCAGCCCCAATCGCTCGAACACCCAGTAACTCTCGGGCATGAGCGATTCGCCCACGTGAGGACGAGGCATTGCTTCGCGTTCGACGAGCAACGTCCGAAAACCGGCGTCGGCGACAATCGTCGCCGACGTTGAACCGGCGGGACCGCCACCAATCACAACACAATCGAAGGAGTCGTTGGCTGAAGCAACCATAGTTCTAAGTCCGATTCCTAGGCCCTGACAATTTCTAGCAAGTCTACGCGAGGCTGGCCGGCGACGCGAATCACGGCCGTCCGGCCGAAGATCACTTCGCCACTATCCAAATCGAGATGTGTGCTGAGTGCTTCACTCGGTTCAATTCGCCACAAAGCCAACAGCTCGACTTCACGCAGCAGATTATGTTCGATGAGAATTCGACCGAGCGGTGCAACTTTTGACTCGATTGCTAATCGCACGGATGGCCGCAAGCCAGCGAGATCGATCCTCATGATGCCAAATTGTACGATTCGATTATCGGAATGACGACTGAGCAGACTGTTGCGGGCGTAAAAATCGGCGCAAGACCGCTCCGACAACACGCTGACGTTCACTGGCCCGCCATGAAATTCTTCGAGTGAAACCGTCATGTGGTCGTGGTGGGAGAGGAGCCGCCGGTAGTCGACTGGCAACTGGCTCGAATCGACCGCCTCGAATTGACCTAAAGCGGACAGGTCGTCGAAGAACTTACCAACTAGTTCCCGCATTGGTGTCAGAAAGGTAGCTGATTGCTCGGCCGACAGCGTAGCGGGACTCGGCATGGGGGGGACCCGCCGGGCGGTGAAGTGACGAACTTGTGACCTTGACGATATCAAATCGCGTGGCTGGCGGCTACTTCGCGTGTGGTTATTTTGCGCTGCGTCTGAGCGACGGTCCGTGATGAAAATCGGGCCACATAGAATTTTGGGCAACTGCCTCGAATAAGAATTCGACGCCACGCCTGACGACAACGTGTCCCGCTTGTCTGGCGCCGGCAAGAAACAGCACCACGTAGGCCGTTCGCTGGACAATACCACCAAAGCTGCCGTCGCTCGACTGAAGGGTGGACAGCTCAACCAGCACTCGCGGAATCGCGCGGTCGCGACCGCGGCGCCGCCACGGATTACGCGTCGGTTCACAGCGATGCATCGCCAGTCCAGCGGACAACAGCAACGCACGGTCGCTCGCTTCGTTGCGACCCAGACTACCGATACCTAGCTGGCCCTTGACGACGAGATGTTGGTCGAGCGGTAGAATGGGGACTCTTCGCCACGGAATTCGATTGGCAAGCGCGAGGTGTGCGAGTTGCCCGACTTCGTCGACCGATGACGTTTCGCGCGGCACGGTGAGTTTGTCGAGGCCACCCCGTTTGGCAATGAAATCTTTTGTCCGCGCGCCAATGTCGCCGTTGCAGTTGGGGATGCCCGATAGCTGGAAAGCGGCAAAAACGCTCAGCGTATCGGCAACCGTCGAAGTGGCACCACGTTGTGGTCCCCAACCTCCATCGGCATTCTGCGCGCGGGCTAAGTTCTTAAGACTTTCAACGAGCAACTCGCTCAGATCGCCCTGATAGGCCTTCGTCAGCGAAAGCTCTTGGTCGCAAGTTTCGAGTTGCACAGAATGCTGCTCGGCCATCACTAGTGCCGAGACCGCCACAGCGGTGACGCCGGGCGAAACGTCGCTCGGAAGCGATTCGCAACTTGAAAGGCGAATAATGGACTCAGATTGTGCGTGACCTGATTCAGCCACTAGCGACGCGAACGGCGTCATACATGCTCTCTTGTCAAACTCAAAAAACTACTTCGGAAGCTTGGTACGACGCCGCGTAGCACCAAGACCAATCAGCAACTGAAACTTCCAACTAGAATTTCGATAACTTACAATGATCGGCAAAGCGACTAAACGCAAGTGTCGATAATCTCAACACCGACAATCTCTGGGTCGACGCGAGAGCTTAGCGAACGGGGCCCAAACTTGTCGAGAGCCCCCACGGTGAAACCGACTACATGGTTCCACCGAGGGGGTTGACACCGGACATTCGCGGACTTTTGTTTACGCCGTGATGAAGCCACCTAAGACGCAGGCGCGTGTCAGTTCCGCGACCGACGCGACGCGAAGCGTCTTGTAAATCTTGCTGCGACGCGCTTCAACGGTGCGGATGCAAACGCCCTGTTGCTTAGCGATTTGCTTGTTGGGGACGCCATCGAGCACCGCCGCCAGCACTTCACGCTCTTTTTCATTGAGCTGCGAAAGTTGCTGCTCGACGTCTTGACGCGACTGCTTTGCCTCGTAGTCGCGCTGGCTCTTCTCGACACCGAGCCGCAGCCACTCGCGCAGTTGATGTTCGCTGCACGGTTTGTCGAGCACCGTGACGGCTCCGTTTCGCATCGCTTCTACCACCATCGGCGTCGTCGCATAGGCGGTCACAACGACAGCCGGGCTTTGATCGCCCGCCTCGTGCAATCGTCGCAACAATGCGCTACCACTGATGCCGGGCAGGCGCTCGTCGAGCAATAGCACGTGCGGTCCATTGGGCCGATACTCGTCGAGAAACGCCTCGGCACTGGCGAAGCTGCTCACTTCGTAGCCCGACGGTGCAATAAGTTGTTCCAGCGCTTCGCGCGTGCTCGAATCGTCTTCGATCACGAAGACGGTGGGAGCTTTGCTTTCGATTGTTCGTACCATGACTCAGTTCCTCGCAAGTTAGAAAAGATAGAAGAGGGGGCGTCGATTTCGGCAAGTAGCAAAATTACTTTGCCTGGTAACGATACGGATGAGTGAAGCGTTTGATCGTTGCTTAAGTCTGCAACAATTCGCAGCTAACCGAACCGGCGCTGTGGGTAGCCACAAAAGCGGCGTTGGTGAATCGTGGCTGTCCACGTTGCGGATGCCTGCTGAGCTAACTCTCGCAAGCTAACATTCGGTGCCGTCAGCTTCGACGACGAGTCTTACGAGCTCGGCCAGCGAGTCGGCTTGCATTTGCGAGAAGATACGCTGCCTACGAACTTCGACAGTGCGAACGCTTACGTCAAGCTGGTGGGCAATTTGTTTGTTCATCGCGCCGGCAACCATTAAGTCGAGGACTTGCCGCTCGGGGAAGGTGAGTGTCGCCAGCCGCTCGCGGATTTGGCGGCGGCGTGCTTCCGCCTCGTAACGCTCGGCATCGTCGCGCAGTGCACCGCGAATCGCGTCCCACAACTCTCCTTCGCGAGCCGGTTTTTCAAGCAGCGTAAACGCGCCCCCCCGCATCGCACGAATGGTGACGTTCGTCTCTGCGTAGCCGGTGAGGATCACGACGGCGATGTGGCAGCCCCGTTGGCGAAGCGTCTCCTGAAGTTCCAATCCACTCATTCGCAACATGCGAATGTCGGTCACCAAACAGCCGGGACGATGGCCATTGTAGGCGGCGAGAAATTCTTCGGCCGAACGGTACGTTGTCGCTTCGATCCCCATCTCGGTCACGAGCGCCGCAACCGACGCCGCCACTATGGCATCGTCGTCGACAACATAGACTCGGTCGCGGACTTTAATCACGTTAGTTGCCTCTCGTGGGGCAATTGAATGACAAACGACATGCCACCGCCGGGGTTGCAGTGAGCCGCAATCGTACCATGATGGGCCTCGATGATCGACTTGCAAATGGCTAAGCCCATCCCCATGCCGTCGTCTTTGGTTGTCATGAACGAATCGAACAGCGTTTGGGGATCGATACCATGTGGCGGGCCGGTGCCATTGTCGCTGACGACTAGCTCGATCAGTTCGCCCAAGTCGCGCGTCTTGAGTGTCACGCGTGGCATTTCGCCGGTCTTGCCCTCGACCGCTTGCAAGGCGTTTCTGAGCAGATTGACGACCACCTGCTGAATCTGAATCGGATCGCCTAACAACGATGGCAACGCTTCGTCGAAGTCGAACGACAAGCGAACGGCCGGACGTTTCATCGTGAGCGACTGTAGCTCGGCCGCTTCGCGGATGACGCCATTGAGGTCGAACTGCCGCATGTTTGCTTGCCGTGGGCGACAGAAGTCCCGCATCCGGCGAATGATCTCCGCTGCTCGGTGAATCTGGTCATCGACCTTCAGCAGCATTTTCCGCGCACGATCGCATGAGTCGGCATCGTCGCTGTTGATCGCCCGCCGACTCGCGGCCGTGAAACCAGCGGCGGCTTGCAGCGGTTGGTTGACTTCGTGGGCCACACCCGCCACCACTTCGCCCATCGTCGCGAGTCGCGCGAGGTGTTTAAGCTGGTCTTCCAACTGCCGAGTCCGCTCGGCGGCGGCGATGTCGCCGCTAATGTCGCGGTTGACACCCACCATACGGAGGGCCGTGCCTTCGCGGTCGCGATCGATCACTTTGCCAGTCGAGTGAATCCAAAGATACGAGCCATCGGCGGCACGCATCCGATACTCGCTGGCGTACTTCTTGGTACGACCAGCTAAGTGTTCATCGAGCAACCGCTTGGTTTCGGCAAAGTCCTCGGGGTGAACTCGATCTTCCCAGTCGGAATGGCGACGAAAGTGATTTTCTTTCGACGAACCATAAGTTCGCAGCCAAGTGTCGTTCACATAGACAAGATCCGTTCGTAAGTCCCAATCGAAATAACACTCGGCAACGACATCGACGACTTGCCGAAGTCGTTCTTCGCTGGCGGTGAGCTCGGCTTCGGCCGCGCGACGCTCGATAGAATGGATGAAGATCTCGCCCAACAGTCGCAACAACGCAATCGCATCGGCCGACAATTCGCGGTACTCGTCTTTCGTCCAGAGGCCAAAGAAACCTTTAAGTTCGCCCCCTTCAATCACCGGGATATTAATGAACGTCTTGATGCCGAGTTGGCGAACACCTTGGTAGGCCGCGTCCGCCTCCGGCGGCAGGTCTTCGATGCGAGGTACCCACAACACTTCGCCGCGACGAAATCGTTCGACGGCCCACGGGAAGTCACTCACCGAAATTTGGGTAAGCTCTTCGGGAAAAGGGTCTTTGTCTGGAGCCGACCATTCGCTCTGCAAGTTCGCTCGCTCGCCCCGCTCGTCGATCGAGAACAAAAACGCCCGGTCGAAACGAGTAAACTCGGCGACTTGCTTGAGACTTTCCATCAATACTGCCTCGGCGTTATCGATGGGTAGTTTGACGAAGTTGGTGCTGATGTCGACGAGCAGCGTTTCGAGTCTACGGAGGTGTTCAATCTGTTCGCTTCTGGCCCGATCTTCGGTGACATCGCGACCAATGCTTTGGTATTCGACAATATTGCCGCTGGAATCAAAAATCGCGCGATCAGACCACTCGACCCACCGCAGCTCGCCATCGCCCCGGTAGGTGCGGTGACAGATGGTTGCCACCGGATTTTCGAGCGTGAGATCTCGCAACTTCTGTTCAACGTTGACTCGATCATCGGCGTGAACGTGGACGTAGAAAGACTCGCTAAGCATCTGTTCGCGCGTCCGACCGGCAAACCGGCAAGCCGCCTCGTTGACCATCGTGGCGACGCCTTCGGGCAGCCAACGCATGATCAGTTCGCTTTGATCTTCGACAAGTTGCCGATAGAGCCGCTCAATCTTGGCCCGTGCCGACTCGGTATGAGCCCGGTCGAGAGAGTTGACAAAAATGGCCGCCAGCACTCGCAGCAAATCTTGAGTATGGTTGGGCCATGGTCCTGTCTCGCCAAGACAGGCGAGCCCAATGTAGCCAAGAAGGTGACCACCAGTCCGCATCGGGACGTAAATAAAGCGCGTGAGCTCAAGCTGCTCGAACAGTGACCGGAGCGAACCCGACTCGGCGGGCAGGTCGCTGAGCCGAGCGACGGCAATCGTCTTCCCTTGCCGCAGTCGGTCGTAGCCCCATCGCGAAACCGCGACAGGAATGCGCGATGTTTTGTCGGCGAACGAAAGTGAATCGTCGCGTTGCCACTCGTAGACTAGCCGTGCGGCCGTGTGTTCGCTATCGAGCAGGTACATGAAACTGCGGTCGACGCCCAAGCACCGACCGACGCGCTCGAGCGCATCGGCGATATGGTTGTCGAGTTCGCGGGCGCGCGAGTTAATGAACCTTGTGCTGAGTTCAACCAACAGTCCAAGCAGTCCCGGATCACCGCCACCACGCAGCGCCGGCAATAGCCACGCACTCTCGTCAATTTTTGGCCCTGCCGATCTTGTGCGCGTTTCCGACATCGAACTTACCCAAGTAACAGTATGGCGTTCGAACCTTATTCTATTCGATTGCGGTCGTTCCTGCCTTGCGAAATAGCGAGCGATAAACGGGCTGGCCAGAGAGCCTCGTGCGACGCTCGAAATGGGTGCGGTAATCGAGATGATGGTCGGCCGGGCGAGTGTCGACCGGCTCGGGGCCGACCAATTGCGGGAACGAGGCGAGCAGTTCCATCGTCACGCTGAAGTATTCTTCGACGTCTGTCCAAAAGTGGAGCGCGCCGCCGTCGACGAGTTTCGCTTGAACTTGCTGCACAAAGTCAGGGTTCATGACGCGCCGTTTACGATGGCGTTTTTTCCACCAAGGGTCCGGGAAGTAAACATGCACAGCCGCGAGCGATGTGTCGGGCACCAGTTCGCGAAAGACCCGCTGAGCATCGCCGCTGACCATCACGGCGTTGTCGCGGTCGAGCACTGCGAGCTTCGCCGCCGCCAGTTTCGCGTAGCGATGAGCGATTTCGATGCCCAAGAAGTTGCGGTCGGGGTGCTCGCCCGAAGCCGTCCGCATGAACAGCCCCTTGCCGCTACCGACTTCGACTTCGAGTGGCCCCGAACGCTCGAAAAGCGCGGCTATATCCCAGGGGTCTGGCAATTCGTCGAATAACTTGAGATGCCGCGATAGATTAACCGCAGGATCGACACGTTTAACGGCACGACGGCCCATGGTGGCGGCCAAATGTTAGCGGAAACGTGGATCGGAAAACTGCCCGAACGGATTGTCATCGTCGAGATGACGCGCGTCGCCGCGGCCTGGTTTCGGTTGCGCTGGCGTGTCGGCCTCGGGAGTCTTACCCCCCGAGAAATCGAACTGCTGATTGACTTCGTCGCGCCAATTTTCGCCGGCCGGATCGCTGCCGATCGAGAGCAGCGGCATGATACACACGCCCGCTATAAATCCACCGATGTGAGCCCAGTGGGCGACTCCCGCTTCGGCCGGCATTTGCAGTACAGCAAAGCCCATGACCGTCTCGAACACGAGCCACACTCCCAGCACGACCAGCGCCGGCAGGTTCAATAACAGCGGAATGCCGATGAAGACCAGCGTTTTGACTTTGGTCCAGGGAAAAGTGATCGCATAAGCCCCTAGTGCCGCGGCGACGGCTCCGCTGGCTCCCACCATCGGTATCTCGCTGCTAGGGTCAATCGCCCACTGCGCAAGCGTAGCCACGACACCCCCGAGCAGGTAGAACGCGATGAACACAATGTGGCCCAAGCGATCTTCAATGTTGTTGCCAAAGACCCACAACATCCACATGTTCGAGATCAAGTGAAACCAACTGCCGTGCAAGAACATCATGGTAAGCAAGGTCAGGTAAACGCTCCCCATGTCGGTCGATAGCTGGACCTGAACCGACCGCCTCGCAACGACCGGGGGGGGTTGGAACTGCCGTCGTCTACGCTGTTGTCGCTGCTGATTCGCGCCATCGAGTTCGATCGTCACAATGAGCGGCTGAGGATTGTCGACGCGGGTCAGCCGGTTCGAGATAAATCCCCGTTCGCAGAAGACCTTAATCGAGGTCACGTCATCGAGTTGGCTCATCTTCCACTGCACCACGACATTGATCACGATCAACAGAATCGTGAAAATCGGCGTCCGCCGAGTCGGGTTAAAGTCGTACAGCGGAAACATGGCGGGCTACGCTGGGATCGTCGGACGGTCTGAGGCGAACGCGCTGGCGTCGGGTATAAGTTCGTTTAACCCGAGGGCTGACGCCGGAGGCTCAATTTCGGGATCGCAGCGCTTCGATGTTGATGGGAATACCGCGGATCTCGCCTTCGCAGGCGATTTTGGAATTGACGAGGCACTGAAACCGGCATCGTATCATAGCCGACGGTCTCACGGCGAGTCGTTGTGCGACAATCACCAGCCGGGTACCGGGAAAAACCATTTCGCGAAACCGTACTCCGTCGAGACCGCCGAAGCCAATCATTTCGGCATGCATCAGTTGATGCCGCATCACGTGGTAGGTGCAAAGCTGAGCGGCCGCTTCGCACATGAGCACGCCCGGCATGAGCGATAGTCCCGGCATGTGGCCACGGACCCAAAACTCTTCGTCGGTAAGGTCTTTGAATCCTCCGACGATGCCGGTCTCGGCGTCATCGTGAAAGACGCCATTCAGTTGCAGCATCTCGTACCGCTGAGGCACATACCGCAAGATTTCGTCTTGGTCGGCGACGAGCTTCGAGCAGTCAATCGAGGCCGGATCGATGATGAAGTCTTTATCCACGACACCGAGCCCCTGTCTTAGTTCACGTCGAACGGGCGAGCCAAGAATGGAACGACCGCTCAGGTCTTTACCTTCTGGCGACGTTGCTTACGGGGTCGACTGCAAGCGGGTCGCTTGCCGTGATTGGCTTTTTTGACTTTACGACCTGGCTTGGCCATCGAATGAAACTCCCTGCTGATGCCCATCACGGGCGAGGCGACGGTGATTTATGGGTTTAAGTCGCGAAGTATAACAATATCAGCGGCTGTGGTGAAGTCCGGGAGGTAGCCGGACTGGGTGCTGTTTTTTGCACGAAACCTTAGCAACGAGTAAGATGAAGGCGTGGAAAGCCGAATCTGCGGCAGGTGATTGGCGCGCTTCGATCGATGCCCCGGGCCATTCCGACAATTGTTTCAACCAATGGCGCGAACTTGCTCAGTTGGCTCTGCTTGGCGTTGGCTCGGCCCAGCGCGAGCTTTGGTGGTGTTTTATGGGCCAAGCGACTCATCAATCTGACAATCGTGGCAGCAAAGCGGTCGCTGTACCCTCGCCGCATAAGTGGCTGCGGGGGGCTCCGCCTTGGCTTGTGAGCTGCATTGTTCACGCCGCCGTTATCATTGCGCTCGCTTTACTCAGCCTGCCCGAACTCCGGCAGCAATTGGACTTCGCCCTCGACGCGACAGAGTCGGAACGGGCCGACGACCTCGAAGACCTGCCAAATTTGCAGCTAACCGAGGCGTTGCAGGTCGAAGCCGTCACGCCGCTCAGCGAACTTGCCCCCAACGAAATGGCCTTGAGTGACTTGGCATCGCTGGAGTTATCGAGCGTGGGGACAACTGCTTTGCCCGCCGAGTTGGCGACACTGATAGGTGGTTCGCTCAGCGACGGCGGCGCGGCGCTCGCGCCGCTAAGCGCAGGGATGGGCGAGACGACCACTTTCTTCGGCCAGAAGGCAGCCGCCAATCGCATCGTCTTCATGGTCGATAACTCGAACAGTATGACCAGTGGCAAACTCGAAACCGCGCTAGTTGAGCTCGCCAAGGCAATCGATACGCTCAAGCCGACTCAATCATTTTATGTCGTCTTCTACAGCGACACGGCTTACCCGCTGTTTCATCCTGAATCGACAGCAACGATGGTCAAGGCGACCGAGTCGAACAAAGTGAAAGCGACCTATTGGCTCAACACAATCGAAATGTGTCTCCGCACCGACGGCCGCGATGCCTTGGCGATCGTCCGTGAGCTGCGTCCAAACCTCGTTTACATTCTTGGTGACGGAGCCTTCACCGACAACACGGCCAAGGACTTGGTGAACAATCGCATGATCGGGGTCACCATCCACACGCTCGGCATGCAGGTCCAGCAGAAAGACCAAGCCGACTTTCGCGCGATCGCCGAGAAGCACAAAGGCACCTATCGCGATGTGGGTGTTACCGACGAAGGCAAAGCACTACTCAAGCAAATGGGTCCGCGGCCACGTCACCGGACCCACGATAACTATTGGGGATTGAAGCTGCCGGAGAAATAGTGGCCGACTACGGAGCGTTCAGCGACTTGTTGGCCAGCGGATAGTTGCCGTAATAGCGCCGAATATAGTTGCGGTGCCATCGCTGGGGTTTGTGGGCTTCCCAGCCGAACCGTCGCATGAGTCGCGCGCTGAGGCGAAGGTTGCCCGCGTCGCAAATGGCGGCGTCGGCTTTCTTGAGTGACGCTACCTGGTCGAGCGCGGCGAGCGCGGCGCGGAATGTCGCGAAGGTCGTGCCCGCAGTGCTCACCATGTATCGCAGTGCCAGAAACTCAGGCATCTGACGCGGCTGGTTATAGTAGAGCCAGCAGCAATCAACGGGGCCGCCACCGTGGAATCGGGGTCCAGTCGGCCAGCATTCGGGGAGCGAAATCAGTTTCGGCCAAGGTCGCAGGTGAATCGCGGTTAGCTCGCCGCCGCTGGTTTCGATAATCCCGTAACGCGCGCGGCGGAGCAGAGGAGCGTCTTGCTCGAAGTAAGTCACTGTTTGCCAGATGAACTGCATGAGGAAGTCTAGTTTGCTCAGCCGCGCACTCAGCCCCCAAGCAAGGCTCGCTTACACAGACTCCAGAGTGCCAGCAACACACCACACAACATAAGGCAGACAACCAGCACAATCGGCACGAGCCAACCAGCACTGAATAACGGCTCGGCATAGTTCCACAAGTCGCCCCAGCGAACGATGACCACAACTGCCCCTAAACAAAGAAACGGGCCGTAAGGCAAGGCGTCGCCACGCCCCGTCAATAAATTCACCATGCCGAGCACGAGTGCTGCGAATGGGGCGAGAAAAAATACAAGCACGCCCGCCTGCCAGCCAACGAAAGTGCCAACCATCATCATGAGAGTGACGTCGCCAAAGCCCATCGCTTCTCTCCCCATCGCGGCGGAGCCGAAAATACGAATAAGCCAAATCGTGCCACCACAGCCGACCATGCCAACCAGCGAGCTGAGCAGTCCCAGCCATGCCGCGCCGCCCCACCACCAGACACAAACGATAAAGATTGTGCCCAGAGTGGTGACTTCGCGAATCGGGGTGCGGCGAAACTCGCGGACAACGCGCGCTGAGACGGCTCGGAGCGCGCGGGTGAACCCATGGCGACCATGCCAACGGCGGCGTGTGTGCGCGAAGCACCACAGCCACCAACAACCGAGCCCGCTGGCGAGCCCGCGCCAATGTGGCCGGCCACCAAACGCTTCGGGCCAGGGGTTTGCGGAGGCCAAATGAACCGGCTGAAAAGTCAGCGGACCTTCCATCGCGATCAGTGGCTGATTGGCCATGTTCACAATGGGAACGCCCACCACCGGCGGCAACGGCGATGGCACAATTTGCGGCAACAGTCCGAGCGGCAGGAGCGTCGCGAGTAACAGTCCGATCAGCGTGCCGGGCACCGTCACTTCGTCGGGAATGATGCGGTCGTCGAGATCCGTGAGCGTGGCGATCACCATGAGCCCACCGAGCACAGCATGGAACACAAACGCCGTGTGCAGCGCCGCTGCCAGCGGCCGGAGGTTCACCATCATCGCGCCGCCAACGACTTGGCGATCGAGCTGCGGGGCAATCAGCTCGACTGCCGACGTCTCCCACCAGTAGAGCGTTGCGGTGCCCAAACCGCACGCAAGTTCAACAACCAGCGGACGAATCCAAAATCCAGAGCCATGATCGGTCGCTTCGCGGCGCAGTCGCCACCAGCCAACGAGCGGCAAGCAGTCGAGCCAACTTCGGCGAGCCTTATCTTCGGGCACTGCTCGCCAGGGACTACGCCAACGGGGACTCCAAGCCCAAGCATCGGCAGCCCAATTAATCGGTCCAGCGGCGAACACCCCGGCCACGAAAAGCATCGCCAAGCGAATCGGCAGCGGTAGGCCTAGCAAAGAATCCATGAACGATGACGACGGAGACTGGTGCCGGTATGACTAACTTCCGTTGTCGTCTTTGTTAGCGTTATGAATAGCGACGGGAATGCCGACGGCGGCACCGACAATGAGCGTTGCGGTAATGGGGTTCGCCATCGCGCGGGTGAACCCGCGAACAACGTTACCCGAGTAGCCGGGCGGCGACCATTGTCCGGCAGCGACATCATCGCCGCGAACGAGCAGCACATTCACCGGTGAGTTCGGCGGGGCGGTTCCCTTGGCCCAGACGCGGCACATGGTGGCCGAGTTCTCGGTTTCGAGTTGATAGAGCCCGCCGACGAGTCCGCGATAAGCGAACTCACCATTGGCGTTGGTCGTCGCCGGGACGACAATGCCATCCGAGGTTCGCAGCGCGACATCCATCGTCCCTATCGGCTCGCCCCGGCGCGTGGTCAGGGTGCCTGTCATGGTTCCGCCGTCGCTGAGTTCGACATCGATCATTGGGACCAAAAGCGACGTCTCCGGTACCTTTGCGGTTGAGGCTGGTGCGTCTTCGGCCGAAGCGAATCGAACCCCCTGGGCCACCAACAAAGCGACGGACAGAACGATGCGAAATATCATCGGTTTTACCTCCAGCGATCAAATAGGACGCACCAACGGCAGCGACACCGTAGTGCTAGCGAGGCGTAGACTAGCGAACCGGGCCAACCGCGCAAAGAGCAACCCCACTGGTTGCTGGCAATCGGTGGGGTTATCGATCTCTTGGAATATTCGTGCGACGCGATTAAACGCTAGCGATTAACTATTATCATCGTCGTCGGAAGCAATCACAACCGGAACGGCAACCGCTGCGGCGACACCCGCTGTCGTCGCAAATGGGTGAGCTTGAATCCAGCTGATGATGCCGCCACCGGGTGCTTGTCCGTTGGCAACCATCTGACCGCTAACGATCAGCGCGGCGGGACGCGAAGTGGGCGGTGCCGTATCGGCGGCCCATAAGCGAGTCGACACCATACCACTGTCGGTCGTGACAACGTACTGACCACCTCGCAAGCCTTGAACGGCGAATGCGCCGTTCTCGTCGGTTTGCGTGCGGACAATTTCTTGACCGTCGAACGCGACGGCAACCGTCTGGCCCACACGTACCGCACCGTGGGAATCGACAACTTGACCGACAAAGACGCCGCCATCACGCAGTGTGACGTCGATTGTGACAGGAACCTTATCTTTAGGCGCGGCTGCGAAAACGGGTGTTGGCACCACCGTGGCAATCATCGCCACCAGTGCGGCCATCCATTGCAGTTGACGAATTTTCATATTTCGTACCTCAGAACTTATGACGAGAGGAGTAAATAGCCAGGCTTAGTGATGCTTACAAAATGTCCGCACATATTGTGTCATCGGCGAATTGATCGCCCGTGTTGAGTCGCGACGCTAAGATATTCGAAGTTTTCGAAATCGAGACAATCGTCACTGTTGTATCTTCGCGCGCGATGGTTCGCGTGCTAGCTCTTGCCAGTGGCGAAAGTGTGCTAGCATCCGGTCGTGAGCCTCGGGAACGGCCTGCTCCAATCGCTCGGCAAAGTCGCCCGGCGGTGTGTGGTTGCGGATGTCGTTTAGATAACGAACTAACTCGGCGTGGGCCTCCGAAGGCCCGTGCAACAGGAAGTGAACCCACGCCCAGGCGTCGCGATAATCGCCTGCGTCCAAGTCATCGAGCTGCTGCTTGCGCCCCAAGCGATCGAGTCGACTCACGCGGCCGGTCCGCACGAGCCAGGCAATTTCGCGGAGGTGGGGGTTCGCAAACGCCCGGTCTTGCGGCGCAACTTCAAAATACTCGGCCAACCCTTCGTCGAGCCACAGTGGCACCATCGGCAGGTCAGCATGCAACAGCGCGTGCGTCGTCTCGTGCCGCAAGTCAATGGCTAGCTGATCGCTCGGATAAGCAAAGACCATCGCTGTGTTGCCTTGCTCAATAAACAGCGCACGGCGATAGGGGACCGCCGGAAATCGCTCGGTCAAATACCGCTCGTGCTGGCGTCGATCGGCCAGCAAGTAGAGCGAAATTGTTCGCTCACATGCACCGAGCCCCAGCACGCGGCGCAACTCGGTTTCGAGCGGCGGCAGCGTTTCGAGCAGCGCGGCATCGCCCCCCAGCGGATAGGATGAGCGGAGCGCGAACGGACCCAGTTGGCGGCCATCGAGCCAGCCGGCCGGTGGTTCATCGCCTCGCGCAACGGCCACAATGCCGCTCACGAGCAGGAACGGTGCGCAGCGCCAGACGCATCGCATCAATAAACCCAACATCGCTAGGCTGATCTCCGCCAGGGCCACCAACTCGAAGCGTTTCCGGCTGGTTTTGCGACCTGAACTTTGCCCGGGACCACATCGCCACCAACTGCCACAGCAGCCGGATTGTGCTCGCACAACAGATCGGCGGCATCTTTGCCGACGAGTTCGCAAGTCCGCTGGTAAGCCGACCGCATCAACGGGCGTCGCGACTTGGGACTGTGGGCGTCGGTCGCAAGAAAATGAACGAGTCCCTTGGCCAGCATCCATTCACTTAAGTTCTGACTCGCTGGGCCAAACGTACCCAGCACACTGCCACAGGTAACTTGCATCAAACAACCACGTTCGACGAGCGGCTCGACCAGCGAGCGATCTTTCAGTAACCCGCCATTCCTTTCGGGGTGAGAGAGAATACCGATGAAACCCCGTCGTGAAAGCTGCGCCAGCAGCGGTTCGAGTGGCATGTAGAGTTGATGAGGCAATTCGAGTAACACGTGCTTGCGGTGGTCGCCCAGTGATAGCACGCTGCCATCGATGAGTCGCTCGACGAGATCATCTTCAATCCGCACGTCGCCTCCCGGCAGCACCCGTAGCGAAATTGACTCGCTATCGAGCATGGCTTGCACGTCTCTTGCGTGCCGGCGGATCGCGTCCCCTGTGTTCGAGCGATAGCCCCCAAGTTGATGGGGCGTGGCGACGATGGTGCCGATCCCTTCTTCCGCGGCAAGGCGAGCCATTGCCAGCGTCGCCAACCGGTCAGCGGCACCATCGTCGATGCCTGGCAACAGATGGCAGTGAATGTCGGTCCATCGTCCCATGCACATTTCCTTGCGGCTTATTGCCTCGCGGTGGGCGGTAAAAAAAGGGTTTGGGGGCGTGGCAGGGTAGGGGGGAGCCGTGCCCGAAGTCAAGGTCGACCGCTAGCGAGATTTACCTGAACTGATCCGGCAGCTTGTCCGCAATTTACCTAACCGAAACAACCGTTTGGTCAGTCGACAACACACAGCTTCGCGGTCGATGTTCCCAGTTGTTCGCCCCCACCCCCAACGAACGCTGCGGTATGTCGCGCCAGGCAACGTCTCCCCCCAATTTCGATCTACTAGATGAGCGGCACGGCGATGTGCTCGATCGTTTGGCCGAGCTTGAAGCCCAGGTCGAGGCGGTGCTGAATGAGTATGTCGCGACGGCGACCGAGCCGTAACCGCTCACGGCTCTCGGCGCTCGAGTCGGCCACTTTTGCCTATTGCGCGCAGCAACCGGAAGCCAAGATAAATGCTCACAGCCGCACCTATCGCACCGGGCACCGGCACGCCGTAGATGAGGCCTACGTCTCGGCTGATAAGCAGTGCTGAGCCAACGAACAGCGCACTCGCCAACATGCCGAGCACCAGCCGATTGACCGAGGGCTCGAGTCCACGGTGATCGAGGTGGACATCGAACTTGCCCGTCTGAACTTGGTGCAAAATCTCTCGCATCCGCCGTGGTGCGACTTCGACCAAGCGTTCCACTTCAAGGTAAAGTCGCCGCGCTTTGCGAGCTTGCCGCAGAGGCGAAAGCCGGCGACGAATCGCGCTTTTGTGCAGATTGGCGACCAGCTCCATTAAGCAGAAGTCGGGCTCGAGCAGCTTCGCGGTCCCCTCAAGCATGATGATCACCTTGAGCAGCATCGCAATGCTCGTCGGGAGAGCAATGCGATAGCGACGCACAATCTCGACAAAGTCAGTGAGCGCCCCCGATAAGTCGAAGCGATCGATTGGTTGAAATGCGTATTGATCGACGAAGTCGACCAGATCGGCCTCAAGTAGCGATTCATCGAGGCCGACCGGCACGTTGCCGAGCCGCATGACAATCAACGTGAGCCGGTGGCTGTCGCGATTGCCAATCGACATCAGCATGTCTTCGACGTCTTCGCGAAGCGAATCGTCGAGTTGGCCGACCATGCCGAAGTCAAGCAGCCCAATACGGCCGTCGGGCAAGGCGAGCAAATTGCCGGGGTGCGGATCGGCGTGGTAGCGACCGTGGCGAAAGACCATGTCGAGATATAGCTCAGCCCCATGCCTTGCGAGTCGCCGGCGGGTGTCGATCTTGGTTGCGTCTGTGGCAATGTCGGCCAGTTTCTCGCCCGCGATGAACTCCATCGTCAGCACTCGCGGCGACGAGAAGTCGTCGAAACATTGTGGAATCGCGACACGATCGTCGCCGGCGAACGTGCGACAGAACTGTTGTTGGTGGCGGCGCTCGCGATCGAAGTCGAGCTCGTGCCTGAGCATTCGGCGGAACTCGGCGACCATTGCCGCAGGGCGATAGAGCTTGAGGTCGGGCGAACGCTCGGCTAACTGAGCGAGCGCGAGCAAGATTTCGAGGTCGACGTTGACACGAGACTGAATGCCGGAGTGCTGAACCTTGACGACCACTTCGGTGCCATCCTGCAATCGGGCGCGATGAACTTGGCCAATCGAAGCCGACGCGAGAGGTGTCACATCAAACGACGCGAACAAGTCGTCGAGTGGTTTGCCCAGTTCCGATTCAATCGTCTCACGCACCGCATCAAACGGATCGGCCGCGACGTTCGATTGCAACTCGCAAAGCTCGCTTGCGAGTGCGAAACCAAGTACGTCGGGGCGGGTACTGAGCACCTGACCCAGCTTAATGAATGTCGGCCCGAGTTCCTGTAGAGCGAAGCGAATTCGCCGCTCATGTGACTCGCCGACGAGCATGTGGCCATCGCGGTCACGGAGCAGATTTTTCGTGAACGGCACACCCAGCCGCTGCAGTCCACCAGCCAGCCCATACTTGCTCAACACGGCAATGATCTCGCGCCACCGCCCCAAGTGGCGGTAAATCTGAGGCAGATTCGTGATGCGCATGTCGATGGGCAGGGGCGAGCGGGGACAATCCCTCCAGTCTAGTCGCTTTTCTTCGGTCGTAGCGACAGTCGCCACGACTTTTGGCAGTTGCCCCACGAAAACGAAACCTGTGTCGAGTCTCATTACCGACGATTTATCGCTACCGGAGTGAAATTCGTTACAATACACCCTCACCCCCTCCGAATTTTTGCTCCTGAGGAGTCTTGCCATGCGCCTCGCTGTTTCACTGCTTTTACTAACTTGCTTTACTCGGTCTGCCATCGCTCAAGAAACCAACTGGCCCCATTGGCGCGGGCCACGCCAAGATGGCGTGAGCATGGCGGCCAATCTGCCGACCACGTGGGATAAGAAACAGAACATCGCCTGGCGCGTGGCACTCCCCGGCCTTGCGGGTTCGACGCCGGTCGTTTGGGGAGATCGTATTTTTCTAACTACCGCTAATGGCAACTCGCTTGACGTGATGTGTATCTCGATCGACGGCGAAGTCTTGTGGGAAGAGCCAGTCACGCGAGGCGGTAACGAGAGCGTTCGCGGCAACGAAGGAAACTGGGCGAGTCCTTCGCCAACGGTCGATGCGAAGCGAGTGGTGGCGCTGATGGGCGATGGTACGCTTGCCGCGTTCGATCACGGAGGCAACACTCAGTGGAAAGTCGATCTGCAAGAGCTTTATGGTCGGCTCGACATTCAATTCAGCCTTACCAGCACACCCATTCTCGACTCCGATCGTGTCTACTTGCAGATTCTTCACGGCGAAGGCAACGCCGATACGCATGAAGCCCGCGTCGTTTGCTTGGACGCCACTGATGGGAGCGAAGTGTGGGCGAAAAAACGAATCACGGGCGCAACCGCCGAATGTGAGCATGGCTATTCGTCGCCTGTTGTCTATGACTATGGTGACGAAAAGTTTCTCATCACTCACGGCGCCGATTTCACAATTGCCCACGATCTCGAAACGGGCGAAGAAATGTGGCGACTTGGAGGGCTCAATCCCCAGGCCAGCTATCACCCGACGCTCCGTTTTGTCGCCTCGCCCGGAGTTACCGAAGGATTGATCGTTGTGCCGACCGCCAAGAACGGACCGGTCTTCGCAGTGACTCCCGGCGGCAGCGGCAACATCGCCGGCACCGGCCACGTCGTTTGGGAAATGGACCGCAACACGCCCGATGTTCCTTCGCCACTCATTCACAACGGGCTGGTTTACCTGGTTCGCGAAACGGGCCAAGTGCAATGCGTCGACGCGAAAACGGGCGAGGAATACTACAACGAGCGGACCAGCGGTGGGCAGCACCGGGCTTCGCCCGTCTACGCCGACGGCAAAATCTACGTCACTGCCCGCAACGGTGAAGTCAAAGTCATCAAAGCGGGCAAAGAGTTCGAGCTACTCGCCACCAACGAATTCGGCGAAGATCAAACGGCTTCGCCCGTCGCGATTGGCGATACGATTTACTTGCGGACGTTTGATACGCTGTGGGCGGTTCGGGGGGAGTAGCCGAATAAAAGAAGACACAATCGCCCAAAAACGGAACTACGCATCATTTTGCAAGTCGTCGATGTCGATTGCAGCTTGAGCGAGCGATCTCACACGATAGACAATGACGGTTTCGCCTTCGATTGCGAAGAGTATTCGGTGCGACGGTCGCCGACCCAGTCCAACCGTTAGTTGCCGAATACCCGCAGTGCGCAGGTCGGGTTCGATTGCAAGATTGCAACGAGTTGCTTCGGATCGTAGCGACCAAATCGCCCGGTCGATGGCAATTAACCAGCGGTCAGCCTGTTGTTCCGATCGATTCTCGGACCACCAATCATGGCAGTCGCGAATATCCTTCTTGGCCGGCCCGGTAACGTTGAGTTCGTAGGTCATCGCTCAGGAACAATCCCGCGTTCTGCCATAAAGCGACTAGCAAAATCGTCCCAAGGCTCGAAATCACCAGCCTCGTAGGCAGCCATGCCTTCCCTCACGGCTGCGACTTCGGCCGCTTGCCACTCAAGGGTATCGAGCGCTTTCACAAACACGGTGGCCGCGTCTTCGTTGGCAGCCGCGAGACGGTTCGCGCGTTCAATTGCTTCGGCAGGTAAGTCTATCTGCATGGTTATTCTCCTTGACCGAATTGTACCTCGACCAAGACTGGCAAGTCAAAAACAGTAACATCTCTACCTTGCGACCTTCCCCACCGCCCACTCGGCCCGCTTACGAATCACATCACTCCGCCCACCGGTGGCGACTGCTTTGAGCTTCGCAGCATGCAACGCCGCAGCCGAACCGGCGCGACCGAGCAGCGTGATCGACCAATAGGCAATGTCGTCGCTCGCTGAATCGGCAAGATCGGCGAGCGGTGCCAACTGTTCGTCGGGTGGCGGGCCGAGCGATTCGAGAGCGCTCGTGCACCACTCGCGGACTGCCTCGTCGGGCGAGGCTAAATGGTTGACCAGCAGCACGGCAGCCGGGCCGGCCGCGTCGGCGTTTTGCGCACACCACTCGGCGGCGGTTGCTTGGATCGTGGGGTCGCTGGTGGCGAGTTTGGTGATCGCTTGCTGGATATCCATCGTTCAATCTCACAAATTGTTATCGGGAGGGCGACGCTCCTGCGGAGCCGAACCCGGCACACGTTTTAATCTCGGCAGGAACCTCGCCGTCCCTTTCGTCAAGTTTTTGCTAGTTGCCCTTCGTTGAGGTGCAACTGCTTAGCGTGTTTGCCGGCGAGCGTCGCGCTGTGGGTCACAGAAATCAGCATCGCGCCCGTCGACTTTGGGATTTCAGCCAGTAAATCGCCGATGACTTCGGCAGTGCGTGCATCGAGATTGCCGGTTGGCTCGTCGGCCAACACGAGTTTTGGCTCGCGAACGAGCGCGCGGGCGATGGCGACGCGTTGACGTTCGCCACCACTGAGCTCGGCCGGCCGGTGGGTGAGCCGCTCGGCGAGGCCGACCTGGGCGAGCAATTCTTTGGCCGCTTGTTGCTGGGCGTCGCTGACGCGACCGTCGGCGAGCCAAGGGACGAGCACATTTTCGAGTACGCTCAATTGCGGCAGCAAATGATGCTCTTGAAACACAAAGCCGATCTTGTCGCGACGAAAAGCGGCGAGCCCCGCTTCGTCGAGCGCGAACGGGTCGACCCCATCGAGCGACACACTACCGCTGGTCGGCGTATCGAGTGTGCCAATGATCGCCAGCAATGTGCTTTTGCCCGAACCGCTCGGCCCGAGAATCGCCAGACTGTCGCCCGCTTCGAGCGCGAGCGAAGCATCGGCCAATACCACCAGCGGTTCGGCCGGTGTCGGGTAGCTCTGGGCAGCGTGCTGGACTTCGAGCAGGGACATA
>JBGSRO010000184.1:0-62134 GCA_041737535.1 Pirellulales bacterium
GTAGTTCGCTGATGCGGTTCACTGCTCCGTTTACTGACGGGCGCGGCTCGAGCATGGCAAGTTGCGCATGTTGAACCTACGTCGTCCATCCAACACGCGGATCGAGCAACGTGTAAGCAAAGTCGACCAGCGTGTTCATCGCAAATAGCAAAATCGTGAACAGCACCGTCAGGCCCATTGCCATCGGCGTGTCGTTCACGAGTGCCGACTGCACAAAGGCGTAGCCCAGCCCCGGGATACCGAAAATCTTCTCGACAACCAGCGAACCGGTGATGATGCCCGCCACGGCAGGGCCAAGGAAACTGACGACCGGCATCACGGCAATGGGCAGCGCGTGTGACATCACGACTCGCCATTCGCTAAGCCCCTTGGCCCGCGCGGTGCGGATAAAGTCTTGCGAGAGCACATCGAGCATCCCCGTTCTGGCGATGCGAGCGATGTAGGCGGCATAGGGTGCGCCGAGGCAAATCGCGGGCAGAATCATTGCCTGCGGCGACCCCCACCCGGCTGGTGGTAGTAACGGAATCAGAAACACGAACAGCAGAATCGAGAACCCGGCAATCACAAAGTTAGGAAGCGCGATGCCAACCGTCGCGATGGTCATGAGGCTTACATCGGCAAACGACCCCCGCCGAGCTGCCGAAACGATACCTGCGAGCAATCCAATCAACGACGCAAATGCGAGAGCGAGCAATCCCAGCGCTGCCGAAGCAGGCCAACAGGCGGCGACCACCTGATTGACTGAGAAGTCTTTCATTTTGAAGCTCACGCCCAAATCGCCCTGCACCAATTTCTTGAGATCGATGCCATAGCGCTGGTAGGCGGGCAAGTGCAAATTGTAGCGGCGGAACATGTTGGCCCGAATCGACGGGTCCATCTGCCGCTCGCGGTCGAAGGGTGTCCCCGGCGCGAAGTTGGCCAATGCCCAGGTGATGGTGAAGACGACCCAGACGGTCAGCACCATCCAAACGAAGCGTCGCAAGAAAAAAGAGATCATTACTTCGGTCGATTCATGAAGGTATTAGGACTAGCTTGCGATCGATCAATCCACAGATACTGAAGGGGGTGGGTATCCTGCAAATTGTTGTAGAAACCACGCACATAGGGTTTTACTAGGTTGCGAGAAACATAGAAGTATATCGGCACAATCGGCACCTCATCCATGACCATCGCCTCGGCTTGTCTGAGCACTTCGAGTCGCTCGGCATCGTCGGTGATCGTCATTGCTTTGGCAATGAGCGCGTCGTATTCGGGTTTCGACCAACCCGTCTGGTTGTTTTCGCCATCGGTGACGTACATATCGAGCCACGTGTTAGGGTCGATGTAATCGCCCGTCCACGATTGACGCCCAATGTCATATTCCTTGAGCCTGAGGCGATCTTGATAGGAGGCCCAAACTTCGTTTTGCAGTGTGATCGTAATCCCCAGTTCGCGTTGCCACTGCTTGCGAGCGAGTTCTGCGATCGCCTCATGTTGTTCGAGCGTGTTGTAGAGAATTTCGAGTCGAGGAAATCCACGACCACCCGGATAGCCTGCCTCGGCCAAGAGTTCCCGCGCCCGCTCGGCATTTTCTTTGCCGATGGTCGGTGGCTCGTAGCCTCGAATGCCTGGAGGCACCAAACTAAAAGCGGGCTCCTCGGGCCCCATCGTCACGGTGTCGACAAACTCTTGCCGCGTGAGGGCCAACGCCAAGGCCTTGCGCACGCGAACGTCATTGAGTGGTTTGCGTGTCGTATTGAGCTTGTAATAGTAGACAGTGAGTTGCGGATAAGGCTCGAAGTCATCGCGCGGCGGATCGGCATCCATAATCGCGGGGACAACCGTACCGTCGAGCTGAGTGACCCAGTCGAGTTCGCCCGCTTCGTACATGTTGAGCGCCGTATTGTTTTCTTCGATCGCGAGCGCATCGATTGTTTCGAGCTTGACGGTATTGCGGTTCCAGTAGGTAGGATTTTTGCGGAGTCGAATGCGGTCTCGCGGTCGTCGCGAATCCAGGAGAAAAGCCCCGTTGGTGACGATGTTTTCGGGCTTGGTCCAGGCGGGAGAGCCGTGCTCTTCGAGCGACGCACGATGGACGGGAAATAGCGGATAGAATCCCACGAGTTGAGGCCAATAAGGTGTGGGATTTTCGAGTCGCGTTTCCAGGGTATATTCATCGACCGCCTTGATACCGACGAGGTCGAAATCGAGTGTCACCATGCGACACATCTCTAGGTCGTCTTTCTTGAGCGTGTCGAACAGCGGATTGCCGATGACAAACTTACGATTCTTGTCGTCGACCGAAATGGTAAACACTTGTTGGATTTTACTCGCCTCCTCGGGATCGTCGGGAAGCGACTTGGGATTCTTGCTGACGAGCGTTCCTTTGAGCATCTCGCCTCGGCACGTGTCGTGAACGCCCGGTTTGAGATTCAACTCCACTTCCACGGGGTCGCCCACGGCAAGGGCGTTCCCTGGTTTTGAAAACCGCTGGGCGTTTTCGATATACCAACCCTGATAGACGTATTGAGACTGCGTATTGGGATGCAGAAAGCGACGCATGGAGTAGACAAAATCGTCGGCCGTGACCGGGTCGCCGTTTGACCAACGTGCCTCTTTGCGAAGCTTGAAGGTATAGGTCTTGAGATCGTCGGAGAGTGTCCAGCTTTCGGCGACACCCTCATTCGTCGGGAGCCGATCTTTGGGGTCGAGCTTGACGAGCCCTTCGTACAGCGCCTCGATAATTCGGCCTTCGGGAACTCCCGTGACGATGGCCGGGTCGACCGACTCGACTTCCGTGCCATTGTTGAAGGTCAAGTCGGCTCGCTCGACATGGCTGCTCATCACTGACCAGACGGCTGCCGCGAGTGGCAGCACCACAACCAAAATGGGCATCAACATGCTGCGGAGCGAGAGCATAGCTGTTCCAAACGCGAAAACTATCAAAACTTCAAGACCGATTCACGCCAGCAACACTCGTGTTACACTCAGCCGTTGCGAGTAGACAGCATAACCAATCCAGCGGAAAAATGTCAGAACAACCCTTCGAGCACGTCCGCCATCGACCACCGGTCGAGCTTCTCGAGCCGCGCGAGTTACTGCTCGTGATTCCCCAACTCCGCAGCAACGTGAATCTCTCGCGAATCGCGCGGGTCGCTTCGTGCTGCGGGCTGTCGCGGCTGGTATGCGAAGGGCGGGCGAAGCTCGATGCAAAGATCGCCCGCGATGCGGTCGAGACACTCACTCTCGAAGTCCATCGCTCGTTGCCACCGGTGCTTAGACAACTACGCGGCGAGGGATATCGCATCGTGGGACTTGAGCAAACGACCGGTTCACACAACATGCACGGCTACAGATTCGTGCGGAAAACGGCACTCGTGCTAGGCAAGGAACGCGAGGGATTGACCGACGACCTGTTGGCCGAACTCGATGACGCGGTCGAGATTCCCGTTTGGGGGCGACCCTATAGCTACAACGTGGCGACCGCGACAACGATGGCCTTGTATGAGTATTGCCGGCAGTTCCCCGGGAGCTAGTCTGCCCATCGTCGGGTGAGGCAGACATTGCATGCGGTTCGTGCGAGTAATCTCGCGAAAGCGTGCGTCCGGCTTCGGGCACTTCCGTGTGCCCGAAGCGTGGGAGACGCATGCGGTAAGCCAAGCTGGCGCACCTGCCAAGGGTCGTGGTGCGAATCCTTTCGCCGACTCTTGTAACCCGCTGCCGTGGCCGACGAGCGATGGTTGAAAGATAGGAGGTACGGCCAAATGATCCAATCGAATTATCAGCAGCTAGCAGTTAGCAGATGTTCACGCTGGGATGGTAAACGCGACAAAATCTCTTCGGAATTTTGCTCATGCGAGGTTGTTTACTTATTTTTCACAAAAGTTTTTTGTAACACAGTGTTGGGTTGGCGATCGCAAGACAAAACGAGCTTGGCAGAGACATTCCGAACCACATCCCCTGGTGCTAGCGAAGTCTTTGTTGCCCCACCAATGGTGTTCAGCTTGCTCTCTTTCGCCGGTTATCGATTGCTGCCGAAATGGGCAACCGCTAGCATCGCGCTACGATGAAAGGTCGCGGCAATTTGCTACAATTGCATTTGTGAAGCCGACCGCAGAGTTAGTCCTCATCGCGAGAGTCCATGGATAGTTCATCGCTATTTTTCGATTACGAGCTGCCCCGCGATCGGATCGCCCAGCAACCGCTGCACAACCGCGCCGACGCCAAGCTGCTGGTGGTCCACCGGACGACCGGCGCGATGGAACACCTTCATATCCGCGACTTGCCCGAGATCGTCCGCGCGGGGGAGGCGCTTGTGCTTAACGAAACCAAGGTCGTTGCGGCACAGCTTGTCGGCCATCGCAAGAGCACCGGTGGCCGATGGCAGGGGCTCTATTTGCGAACGCGAGACGATGGGGCTTGGGTGTTAGTCTGTAAAACGCGGGGCAAGCTGGCTGAGGGCGAGGTCGTGACGCTTACCGACCGCGAAGGGCGGCCCGCCGAGCGGGCGTGGTTGGTCGAACGGCTCGACGGGGGACAATGGGCGGCCAAGATCGATAGCGACCAGCCGACCGACAAATTGCTCCAGCGGTTGGGAAGGGTGCCACTGCCACACTACATTCGCGGCGGCAAAATGATCGATGCCGACGTGTCGAACTACCAAACGGTCTTCGCCAAACATCCGGGTGCTGTGGCCGCGCCGACGGCGGGACTGCACTTTACGCGAAACCTGCTGTTGGAATTGTCGGAGCGCGGGGCACAGATTGCGCCAATTACGCTGCACGTCGGGTTGGGGACGTTTCGCCCGATCACCAGCGAGCGGCCCGAAGACCACGAGATGCACGCCGAGTGGGGCGAGCTAACACAGGCTTCGGCCGACAAGATCAATACCGCCAAACAAACGGGCAAACGGGTCATTGCTGTTGGCACGACATCGGTGAGGTTGCTCGAGTCGGCTGCGGCAGCGCAAACGGCCGGTCAACCGTTGGCCGCTTGGCGAGGCGACTCGCGGCTCTTTATCCACCCACCCTTTGATTTTTGCGTAGTCGACGCGTTGCTCACAAATTTTCACTTCCCGCGTACGACGTTGCTGTTGCTCGTGCAGGCGTTGGCCGGGACCGAGTTGACCCGAGCCGCGTATCACGAAGCGCTCGCGAACGATTATCGCTTTTACAGCTATGGCGATGCGATGCTCATCTTGTAAACAAGACTACCGAAAAGGGGCGGCTCTTCCGGCGGCGAAACTGGGGCAAAAGTTCCCCCTACACGAAAGAGCCACCAATAAACAGGCGAAGCGCTAGCCAAACGTGGAAGCAGGCTTCGGCTACCCACATAAGCCAACGCTGTTAGTATCGTCTACAGCAACTATGGACTTTAGCACTGTAAGTGAATTGCTGGATACGTAAGGGAAAATGAGGTGCGGTACCGAAAGCAGAGTCTTGACCCATAACCGCGCAATGGTCGAAGCTTGGAGAGCAAGCGCAAAGCGGCCGGTATCGTCGTAACTCGCTCGCATCCGCTTCGGGTTACGATTTGGCTAAGAACCAAAGGCGCCGGTCAATTCGGCGGCCGAAGAGTTGAAACTGGCTCCCGTCGCAGTCGCCAGCGCTTTCACCGATCCGACGCAAGCGAGCACGATCAGAGCCAGCAGCACCGCGTATTCAACGGCTGTGGGGCCGTCTTCGTCAACGAGCAATCGGCAAAAGAACTTGATCATGGCGGCAGATTCCGTATGAAGCGAAGCGGCTTAGTAGGGCCGCGAAGATAAGCGGGAGGCTCGCGTCGCCTCTACTAAAAAGCTAACACACAAAGTGAGCGCTGAGTGCGAAAGAGCCAACTGAATAGCGGCAAACGGTCGCCACGGTGAGTCAGTTGTTGCCGATTTTATGAGTTGTAACGAATCGAGTCGCTCAAACGATAAACGGCCACTGGCAAGGCACCAGTGGCCGGGCGAATATTCAATTGGAAGTGCGGGGCGGGGCTTACGCCTGAAATGAACTGCCGCAACCACAGCTCTTCACTGAGTTGGGATTGTCGAACGTGAAGCCACGTTTTTCGAGCCCTTCGTACCAGTCGATGGTGGTACCGTCGAGGAACAGATCGCTTTTCTTGTCGACGACGAGCTTGACACCATGGCAGTCGTAGCTGCCGTCGCTGGCATCGTCGAAATTGTTATCAAAGGCGAATGCGTAAGAGAGGCCACTGCAGCCACCACCGGTAACGCCAAAGCGAACAAAATGGCCCTCTTCAAGCTTTTGCGTTTGCATGATTCGCTTGACTTCTGCAGCGGCACGTTCGGTCATTAAAACAGACATTAAATTCGGCTCCCAGCTAACTCTTGATTCGGAACGGCGGCCATCTCGGGCGGGCCGCGTACAGTTACATTATAGCAGTTTATCGGCAAAGAAAAGCGGCAAGTCGGGGGCAATTTGCTGCGATTCGCTACCTTGCTAACTTTCGCACCTCGGCGACCGCGGTTACTAAACGGTCGACAACCACGGGAATCTGTTCTGCTGAGTTGAAGCGGCCCAGCCCGATTCGCAAGCTGCCGAGGATCCGATCATCGGCCAAACCCAGTGCCCGCATTACGTGGCTCGGCTCGGGCGTCACACTGCTGCAAGCCGCTCCACTGCTCAGCGCGATGTCGCGAAGTTTCGCGATGACCGCCTGGGCGTCGACCCCTGCGATCAGAACATTCAGGTTGTGAGGCAATCGCAGCGGTTGGCCGTGCGAGTCGGAGGCATCGAGCGCCGGTCCACACAACTCGCAGCCGACGATGCGACCGGTGAGGGCTTCGGCGAGGCGATTTCGCAAAGCTCTCAAACGCGTCGATTCGTCAATCATTAGCTCCATACACAACTCGACAGCCTTTGCGAAACCAACGATGCCGGCAACGTTGAGCGTCCCGGCGCGTCGGCCCTTTTGTTGACCGCCGCCGCTGATCTGCGAGGCGAGTCGAGGTCCATCGGGTGATTTGCGGACATAGAGCGCGCCGATGCCTTTCGGTCCGTACAACTTATGAGCCGTGAAGCTCAGCATACTGACGCCCAATTCGTCGACATCGACCGGTATCTTGCCGACGGCCTGGGTGGCGTCGGTGTGAAACGGAATATCCCGCTCACGACAAAGTTGCACGAGTTGTGTCACCGGTTGGATCACGCCGATCTCGTTGTTCGCGAGCATCACTGAAGCCAAGAAAATATCGTCGTCAAGCGACTCGGCGAATTGGCCCGTGTCGATGACACCTGCATTCGGTTGACCATGCGGCACAACGCCGACAGGTACCAATCCGAAAGTGCGACTTTCCAGTCGCGTCGGTGGTACGAGGACGCTTGGGTGCTCTATCGCCGAAGTCACAAGCCGGTTAGCGCGCTGTCGCGGCCGCTCGGCAATGCCGCGAATGGCCAGGTTGTTACTTTCGGTTGCACCGCTGGTGAAGATGATTTCGCTGGCCGACGCACCAATTGCTTTTGCAATTGTCTCGCAAGCTGAATCGACAGCGTTGCGAGCCATCCGCCCGGCGTCGTGTCCTTCGCTGCTGGCGTTGCCAAACTGCTCGGTGAAATAGGGTATCATCGCCTCGACCACCCGCGGGTCGCAACGCGTCGTGGCATGGTTGTCGAGATAGATGGAATCGAGAGACATAGGTTACCGCTTTCGTTGATAACTGGTGGCTCGCTCGCAGAATTACATTATACTGCAGCCGTCCATCGGCAACTGGATATCTCTCCTATGCAAACCTCGCGACGTTCACTCCAGCGATTTCTGATGACGCTTTACGGCTTCGGCTTCTTGGTCAGTTCGTTGTGCGCTTCGCTCTGGGCGGCCGAGCGAAATATTGTGCTCATCGTCACCGATGACCAAAGTCCCGACTTTGGTGCCTATGGCAACGCGGTAATGAAAACGCCAAACCTCGATGCGCTCGCCGCCGATGGCACTCTGTTTCGCAACGCGTTCTGTACCACGGCCAGTTGTAGCGCGAGCCGATCGGTGATCCTTACTGGTTTACACAATCACGCAAACGGCCATTACGGACACGAACACGACTATCACAAGTTCAACAGCTATGCCAACATCATCAGTCTGCCTCGCTACTTGTCGGCGGCCGGTTATCGCTCGGCGCGATGCGGCAAGTTCCATGTCGCGCCCGAAGAAGTCTATCAATTCGGCGAAGTCATCAACTTTAACGGCGATGGCGGTGGGCGCAACACGGTCGCCATGGCCAAAGCTTGTCGCGAGTTCATCGCCGACGATTCCTCCGAGCCCTTCTTTCTGTATTGGTGTACGGTCGATCCGCACCGTAGCGGTAACGTCCGCAAAGACCTGCCGCACCAGCCGAATGCGTTCGGCAACCAACCAGAGTTCAACGGCGTCGAGACAGTCGCATTCAATCCCGACGACGTTGTTGTTCCCGGCTTTTTGCCCGATACACCGGAATGTCGCGCGGAGTTAGCGCAGTACTACGAGTCGGTGGCTCGCATTGATCAGGGAGTCGGAAAATTGTTCGACGAACTTAAAGCGGCCGGAGTTTGGGATAAAACGCTGATTGTCTTCATGGCGGACCACGGCATGGCATTTCCCGGCGCGAAAACGACCCTGTACGAGGGGGGAATGCACTCGCCCTTGATTGTTCGCAACCCCTATCGCGACGACCGCGGTAACGAACAAACGAGCCTCGTAAGCTGGGTCGATATCACACCAACATTGGTCCACTTCGCCGGCGGACTCGATCGACAGACGGGCCAAGTGAAAGCTGCGATTGTCGAAAATGTTTGCGGCAAACTCCCCGCCCGGCCTGGCCATCGCACCGTGGCGACAAAGCCGGGAAAGTTTCACGGGCGTAGTTTCCTCGAACTGCTCGATGGCCAGCCGCGCGACGATTGGCGTCAGGTGAATGCGTCGCATACGTTCCACGAAATCACCATGTATTACCCGATGCGCGTGGTTCGTGAAGATCGCTTCAAGCTGATCTGGAACATCGCACACCCGCTTCCTTATCCGTTCGCCACCGATCTGTGGGTCGCGCCGACTTGGCAGGCTCAATACGCCAAAGGACCGGACGCGCCTTACGGTAAACAGACGGTCGGCAGCTACATCCACCGGCCGCAGTTTGAGTTGTTCGATCTCGAGACTGACCCCTACGAGGGAAATAATCTGGCCGACGATCCGTCGCACGCCGAAACGCTCGAGCGGTTGCAATCGCAACTCAAAGAGTTTCAGCGACGAACCAATGACCCCTGGAAATTGAAGTGGGGCTACGAGTGACCGGAACCTTGTACGAGACTATTGACTGAGACGGCTGCCCGTATTAGAAATCGCGGCATGAAAGTCTGCCGCACCAATCTAGCAGTTATCGTGGCAACGCTCGCTGCCTGTGTGGCGATGGGCGGCGTGGCACGTAGTGTCACGATCGGCAGCTATTCCGCTGGCACCGGCACCTCCGCGCCGCAACCGGCGAGCAGTTTCTTCCAATGGTTTGCCAATGACATTTTCAGCGCGACCGACCCCCAGGGTCGCTCGGTTCTCGACGCGACAGGTGGGACGGCACCAGCTTGGCAGGTAACCGATGGCGGACTGGCTGGCACCGTTCCAAGGTATTATCAAGCGTTGGATGCTGTTGAATCGCAGCAGGCCCGCACGAAGGGCTGGAGCATGACCGCTAACATGCGGCTGGTGAACCAAACCGAGGGTCCCCCGTCGCTTGGTATCGGTGTTTTCTTCGACAGTGCGGCCTACCTACTGATGGTCGACCGCGACCCGCTTACCAACAAGCTAAATGCTTATTTGCTCGACACCAACTCCGGTCAGTTTCGCGTCCACCAAGTAGCCATCGGCAGTGGCGTCTATCATTACCACAACTACGAACTGCGATACGGTCCGAACTCGGCCCTCGTTTCAGTGTTCGTCGACAATCAATTCGTCGACGCTTGGGATGGTGTCTTTTCTACGCATAGTTCGCTGCAAAACATCTTTCAATTCGGCTCAAGCACCCAAGCCGGTTTCGGTGTGATGAACTATCGGTCAGTCGCGTTCGCAATCATCGACCCCCCCGCCGCGCAGGGCGACTACAACGGCGATGGTCGCGTCGACGCGGCCGACTACACAGTGTGGCGCGACAACCTCGGCCGCAGCTTTGCCCAGGCCGACGGCAATGGCGACGGAACCGTCAATCAGGCCGATTATTCGGTCTGGCGGACAAATTTCGGTCGCAATGTGACAATCGCCAGTGCGGTGCAAACGGCAGTCGTACCCGAATCGAATGGAGTCGTGACGATTGCTTCGCTGATGATTGGCTTGTTGGCACGTACGTCGCTTAAATTATCGAGCGCAAGGGTGACACTCGGCCCGCGATAACAAACCGTCGAGATCATGCGAAGGTCGCAACTTGGGCGTCGCCACTATTTCCCCTCGACCACCCGTCGCACGATCTCGGCATCAAAATAATTAGTCTCCATCCCGGCGTCGACCACGATTCGCTGGGCGTTGACACCGCTCGAACGGGGGCTGACCAAGAACACCGCCGCGTCGGCGACTTCTTGGGTCGCGACGGCCCGATGGCGGAGCGTCGCCATTTCCGCGAACAGATAGCTGTCGACATAGCCCGGGATGCCCGCCGAGGCGCTCGTCTTAAGCAGCCCTGCCGCCACCGCGTTGAAGCGAACCTGGCTGTCGCGACTGAAACTTTTTGCCAAGAACGCCAGCGACGAGTCGAGGGCCGCTTTGATGGGGGCCATAAACCCGTAGTTTTCGCTCGCCATGGTGGTGGTGCTAATCGAAATCGTCACCACCGATGCATTATCGCTGAGCGAAGGCTTGAGCGCGCGGGAAAGGGCAACTAGCGAATAGCACGAAACATCGAGCGTCCGCAGAAACGCCCGTTTGGTCGTTTCGTGAAAAGGACGGAGACCATCTTCGTAATCGGCGAAAGCAATTGAATGAACCAGCCCGGCAAGAGGAACACCGAGATTCGCAAGATCGGTCGCGAGCGATTCGATTTGCACTTCGTGTTCGACGTCGCAAACGAAAATGTCGGCGTCACTATCAAGCAATTTGGCGACCTGCGCTTTTCGCTCGGTCGTTCGCACGGCATACAATACCCGGCATTCGGCAGCGACGAGCGTCTGGGCGATGTGCCAGGCGACGCTCTTGCGATTGGCGACTCCGCAGACGAGGACCGTTTTGCCGGCGAGTTGTAAATAATCTTGCGGCATGTAAGTCGGAATTGGTTGATTGCGAGAATGGTTTTGCGTCACTGGCTCCGGCCAGTAGCGTCCCGGGTAATCTTAGCACAATCTTCCCGATAGAGACTTAACATGCGTCGTGGGCGATGGACTGATAAAACGGTCGCAATGGCTCACGTTTCTCCCGAACAATCGGCGAAAATCCACCATAGTATTCAACAACTTTATCTCGACGAAGTGACTGTCACAGGTTCAAGTCGCTCGCCCATTTTGGGCGTTTGTTCAGCCATTCTTGCGAATGAGCATAGGCCTACCTCTATGTGCCCATCATTTACTAAAACCGCAGACACTATTGGGCAGAGCCGATGCCACGCTCAGCTTCCACCGGTCAAACCAGGAGGGCGATAATTAGTACCAATCGTAGACAAGTTGACCCTTACTGAACTCGACTTCAAGCGATTCGCCAACGTCACACTCCGAATTTCTGCGCAAGTGTTCTGCCACGTCGGGGGAGACGAGCAGGCTTTCGAGGTGAAGCGTGTTGGGAATCAACACCCAGCCTTCGATGCCTTGGTCGCCAGCTAACTTGGCAAAAAGCGCTTCGTCGGTGGAGATGACCTCGTTAATGTCGGCCCGCCTCATGTCGCCTGTGGCGCGGGTATTGATGAGAGTTTTTTCCATGTCGATCGCGTTGTATAGTCGGCTCGTAATGAAATCGGCCAGTCCGACTCCGATGGCGTTGCCAGCCGACTTTTCCGAAAGCGCGAGCGCCGCGATCGTGCCAACGCGGGGACGGGGGAGATCTCCCTCGTCGTTCAGCCCCCGGCGACCAACGACGTTAGTGTCCATGCCGGTGCCGCTGAAGTTCTTGCCGATGGTGTTGACGACGAGCACATTGATGTCATCGACTGGGAGTCGGGCGAACAACTCTTCGTGACGTTTGAGCAGCTTCGGTTCGCGGCTTGGAATGTCGGCGGCCACGACCGCGTGCAGTTCGCTTGTTTGGTCGAAGCCATCTTCGAGAATGGCGAGCCCGGCGAGAATCTTGCCGGTAGCCAGCACTTGCCGTCCCATTTCGATCAGATTCGCGCAGCGATCGGGAGCGAGCGCTTTGTGGAAAGTTTCGGCTCCGCCCAGTTTGCCCAGCCCGACGACCATCATCTTGGTGAGCCCGCTGGCGAGCGTCCCCGCGAAGCAGGTGTGAAGCTTCACACGATTCACAACCAGCACGCCCGATGACTCGAAGGCGTGGCGGTCCATGTGGACATCGCCCATTTCGACGCGGCCGACGACGACCGTCTCCATGCTCGAGCGAATTGGCATACCAATCGCCTTCTCGTCGAAACCTAGCGAAGCCACCATCGCAAGTTGTCCTTCGGCCGTCGCACCATTGTGGGAGCCCATCGCCGGTATGGCAAATGGTGTTGCCCCTTGTTCGCGGAGCCAGTCGCCAGTGGTTCGCAAGATCGTCGCCAAATTGGCAATCCCACGGCTACCGACCGTCAGCGCCACTTCGCCGTTGGGGACTTCGAGACTAAGGCTATTGAGCTGTTGGCGAACAACTCCGGGAATATCGGCCAAGGGACTCGAAACGAGCCGTTGGCGAACTTTCACGAACTTCATCGCGTCCTCGATTGAAAATGTGCGAGCGGGCTGGGGCGATTCACCTCTACCGACTAAAATAGTGTGTTTATCGAAACTTACCACCGACCATCGCTGGATACATGCTGAAGACTACCATCGAAGATAAGACCGACCAACTCCAGACGCTACTCGACGAGCGCATTCTATTGCTCGACGGAGCGACCGGCACTCAGCTTCAAAAGTACAAAATGACCGAGGCCGACGTGCGCGGTGACCGGTTCGCCGATCACCACAAAGACCTGAAGAACTTTGGCGATATTCTCTGTTTAACACACCCCGACAAGATTTTGGCCATTCATCGCCGTTATCTCGAGGCGGGCGCTGATATTGTCGAGACGAACAGCTTCGGCGCAAGTCCGGTCGGCATGCTCGACTTCGACTTCGCTGGTGCAGGAATCGATCCTGACGAGCTGTGCCGGGAGATCAACATTGCTGCTGTTCGACTTGCCAAGCAAGCCTGCGAAGAGTTCACCGAGCGGGACCCGACGCGTCCCCGTTTCAACGCGGGCTCGATCGGTCCGACCAGCAAACAGATGGCCATCTCGACCGATGTCGAAGACCCCAGCCGCCGCGATGTCACGTTCAACGAGATGGTCGCATCGTACTACACTCAAGTCGCCGCGCTCGTCGATGCGGGGGTCGACATTCTGTTGCCCGAGACGGTAATCGACACGCTCAATCTCAAGGCATGTCTGTTCGCCATCGAGAAGTATTTCGCCGAGTCGGGCCATCGCGTGCCGGTGATGGTCTCGGGTACGTTCGACAAAGGAGGGGGAACGTTTGTTTCCGGCCAATCGGTTGAAGCGTTCTGGCATTCGATTTCACACTTCCCCATGCTCAGCGTCGGCATGAATTGTGCGCTCGGCCCCGACATCATGCGTCCCCATATCGAGACTCTGCAAAAAGTAGCCGACGTGCGTATCAGTTGCCACCCTAACGCGGGAATGCCGAACTCAATGGGAGAGTTCGACCTTGGACCGGCCACGATGGCGAAGTTGGTCAGCGAATTTGCCGAAAATGGCTGGGTGAACATCGTTGGCGGCTGTTGTGGCACCGGGCCAGATCACATCGCCGCGATGGCCGAGGTGCTGAGCAAGTGCAAACCTCATCAGCGGAGCCGAGCTGTTGCCAATCTCATGCTCAGCGGAACGCAGCCTCTCGAACTGCGCCCAGAGAGCAATTTCATGATGATTGGCGAGCGGACTAACGTCACTGGCAGCAAGCGGTTCGCCCGCTTGGTTAAGAACGAACAGTACGAAGAAGCGATCGAGATCGCTCGCGACCAAGTTGTCGGCGGGGCCAACGTTATCGACATCAACATGGACGAAGGACTGCTCGACAGCGAAGCGGTCATGGTGAAGTTCCTGAGGCTCATTGCCGGTGAGGGGGACATTGCCAGCGTCCCCGTGATGATCGACAGCAGCAAATGGTCGGTCATCGAAGCGGGTCTGCAAGCAGTGCAGGGCAAAGCGATCGTCAACTCGATTAGCCTAAAAGATGGCGAAATCGAGTTTCTGCGGCGCGCTAAGCTCTGTCGAAATTACGGTGCGGCAGTTGTCGTGATGGCGTTCGACGAAGAGGGACAAGCCGCCACCGAAGACGAGAAAGTGCGCATTTGTCAACGAGCCTACAAATTGCTGGTGAGCGAGCTTTCGTTTCCGTCGCAAGACATCATTTTCGACCCGAATATTCTGACCGTCGCCACCGGCATCGACGAACACAACAACTACGCCGTCGATTTCATCAACGCGGCCAAACGAATTCGCGAGACGTGCCCCGGCGTACACATCAGTGGCGGCGTATCGAACATCTCGTTTTCGTTTCGCGGCAACGACGCGGTGCGCGAGGCTATGCACAGCGCTTTTCTTTACCACGCGATTCGCGCGGGCATGAACATGGGCATCGTCAACCCGAGCCAGCTTGTGATCTACGACGAGATCGAGCCGAAGCTGAAAGAGTTGGTCGAAGATGTGTTGCTCAATCGCCGCGACGACGCGACCGAGCGGTTGGTTGACTACGCCGAGAGCGTGAAAGGGCAAGGAGGCAAGGTGGCGATCGTCGAAGATGCTTGGCGCGCTGAGTCGGTGGAAGCTCGGCTCAAGCACGCCGTCATTAAAGGTATCGTCAAACACGTCGACGAAGACGCTGAAGAAGCTCGGCAGAAGTGTACCAAGTGCCTCGAAATCATCGAAGGTCCGCTGATGGACGGCATGAGCATTGTCGGCGATTTGTTCGGCGCGGGCAAAATGTTCTTGCCTCAAGTGGTCAAGAGTGCCCGGGTAATGAAAAAGGCGGTCGCCTACCTCACTCCTTACATGGAAGCGGAGAAACTGGCCGCTGGTGATGTCGCCACTAGTCGTGGCAAGGTGCTGATGGCAACCGTCAAAGGCGACGTTCACGACATCGGCAAGAACATCGTCGGCGTCGTGTTGGGCTGCAACAATTTTGAGGTGATCGACATCGGTGTCTTGTGCTCCAGCGAAAAAATCCTCGAGGCGGCTACTAAACATGGTGTTGACATTATCGGGCTATCGGGGCTGATCACCCCGAGCCTCGACGAAATGGTCCACGTCGCTAAGGAAATGCAAAGGCTTGAAATGAATTTGCCGCTGCTCATCGGTGGAGCAACAACTAGTGCCAAGCACACGGCGGTCAGAATCGCGCCGCATTACAAAGGGGGCGTCACGCATGTCATCGACGCTTCGCGAAGTGTGGGTGTCGTCGAAAAGCTGATGAACCCAAAGGCCCGCGAGAAGCTAAATGCCGTGACGCTTGCCGAGCAAGCGAAGCTGCGTGCCGCTTTCACCCAGCGACAAGACGCGAATCTCATTCTCTACAGCGAAGCTTGCAAAAATCGCTTCACCGGTGACTGGGCCACGGTCGATATACCGAAGCCATCGTTCACCGGCGTTCGCAACGTCGACCTGGGCAGCAATACACAATTGCTCAAAACGCTGCGAGAATACATCGACTGGTCCCCCTTCTTCATGACCTACGAATTGAAGGGAAAGTACCCGAAGATCTTCAAAGACGCTGATGTTGGTCCCGTTGCGAAAGAGTTGTTCGACGACGCGCAAGTGATGCTCGACAGGATAATTGATGAAGACTTGCTCACCGCCAAAGGCGTCTATGGCTTTTGGCCTGCCGCCAGCGATGGCGATGACATCGTCGTTTATGCCGACGAATCGCGGACGAGCGAACTGGGCCGTTGCCATACGCTCCGTCAACAATGGATGCGTAAAGGGCAAGACACGATGTATGCACTTGCCGATTTCATCGCACCGATCGGCAGCGGGCGCGAAGACTACCTCGGTGGCTTTGCGGTCACGGCGGGGCTCGGCTGCGACGAGCTGGCGGGCGAGTTCGAGCGCGATCACGATATGGTCAATTCCATTTTAGTGAAGGCGTTGGCCGACAGGCTCGCGGAGGCGTTTGCCGAGTACTTGCACGCCGAGGCACGACGCGAATGGGGTTTTGGGCAGAGCGAATCGCTCTCGAAAGACGAGCTGATTGGTGAGAAATATCGCGGCATCCGCCCGGCAGCGGGCTATCCGGCCCAGCCCGACCACACCGAAAAGGCGACGCTATGGCGGTTGCTCGATGCAGAGCAAGCGACCGGCATCAAGCTGACCGAGAGCTACGCCATGCACCCCGCGGCCAGCGTGTCGGGGCTCTACTTCGCGCACCCCGAAAGCCGGTACTTCGCTGTCGATCGTTTACTGAAGGACCAAGTCGAAGCCTACGCTCGGCGGAAGAGGATGAAAGTCACGGAAGTCGAGCGGTGGTTGTCGAGTAACTTGGGGTATGAGGCATAAGTCGGCAGAAGCCGTAATCACGCTTGACGCAAACCAACGCCGTGTACCTCGGTTGGCTTTTCGAGTCGTTTGGCATCGGTTTTAAAGCTCACACGGCTGGGCGAGCCGGCCGCTAGCGCTAAGAGCTGCCGTCGGCGGCTCGCTTAGAGTTTTGCAATCTCACCAAACTGCTTCTTAAGCGACGGATATAACTCGCGATAGACGCCCATAGCCGCGTCGTATTGCTTTCCGAGCTTCTTATCAGGTTTGTGCTCACTGGCGGTTCGCGCAATTGCCTTGCACGCCTCGGGCACACTCATAAACTCGCCCGCTCCGACGGCGGCGAGCAGGGCGACTCCCATCGCTGGGCCCTCGTCGCTGGCCATCGCGTACAATTTTTTTCCGAACACGTCGGATTGTAATTGCCGCCAAAACGGGCTCTTAGCGCCTCCTCCGGTGGAGCGGATTGCTTTGATGGGAACACCCAGTTCGCTCATAATGTCGAGACATTCGCGAAGCGAATAAGTCACCCCTTCGAGAATCGACCGCACCATGTGGCCGCGAGTGTGGCTGGCCGTGAGGCCGACAAAGCAGCCGCGCGCCAGCGGGTCAGCATGTGGAGCCCGCTCGCCGCTAAGGTAAGGCAAGAAAAAGCACCCCTCGCTGCCGGCGGGAACCTGTTCGGCTTCGCCGCTTAGACGCGCGAAGATGTTCTCGCCTTGCTGCTCCGCCAGCTTTTTGTCAGCGTCGCAAAGCGTGTTAGCAAACCAATCGAACGACCCGGCGGCCGAGAGGGTGACACCCATCATATGCCACTTGCCCGGGACGGCGTGACAAAAAGTGTGAAGCCGCCCAAGCGGGTCGACCTGCGGCTGGTCGCTGTGGGCGAACACGACCCCGCTGGTGCCGAGCGAGGTGCTAACGATGCCCGGCTCGACGACACCATTGCCAACCGCCCCGGCGGCGCAATCCCCTGCCCCACCGACGACAATGCAATCGGTCGTTAATCCCAATTGTTTGGCGATATCGGCCGTTAGCCTGCCGGTCACTTCACACGACTCGTAAACTGGCGCGAGCAGCTCGGCGTCGAGTTCGAGTTTATCGAGCAGCTTCTTCGACCACTTTCGATTCACCACATCGAGCAGCAGCATTCCACTCGCGTCGCTTACATCGGTGGCGTACTCGCCCGTCAGCCGTCGCCGAATTTCGTCTTTCGGCAACAACACCCGTCGCAACTTGTCGAAGTTCTTCGGCTCGTTGTTCCTCAGCCACAAAATCTTCGGCGCGGTGAACCCAGTCAGCGCCGGGTTCGCCACCATCTTGATAAGTTTCGCCCAGCCACCGGCCCGTTCGTGAATTTCTTCGCACTCGGCGGCGGTTCTCTGATCGTTCCACAGAATCGCGGGGCGAATCACTTTGTCGTGTTTGTCGAGAAAAATCGCCCCATGCATCTGCCCCGAGAGACCAATCGACTTGACATCGCCCGGTTTGCACCCTGCCGCGGTGACCGCTCCCTGCACGGTTTTTACGACCGCCCGCCACCAGTCGTCGGGATCTTGTTCGCTCCATAGCGGCTTCGGGTGGTGGCACGGGTAGGTCGCCGCGCTTTGCCCCAAGAGCTTGCCAGTAGGATCGATAGCAATGGTCTTAGTGCCCGAAGTGCCAATGTCGATGCCGAGGAAAACCGCCATGAGTTTCTTTACTGAGGGGAGAGTTTTCGAATGAGGTAACCGCTATGAGTCGGTGCGATAACGCTGTTGGCTCGCCAGAGACCAGTCTAGCGAGTGTGACGAACAAACCCAACAGTCAATCAATTCACTCGCTGTCGATGCAACTTCGGATCGACGATCGCATGCATGGCGGCGGCATTCTTGATTCGCTCGGGGCCGAGAAACTCAACAATTCGCGGAATGACATTGTCGGGATTGGCCACCAGCGTCGGATAGTCGATTTCGAGCGCCTCGATACGGGAGTTGTGCTCGAGAAAGTTTTTCACTTTCCGGCGATGTCTTGCCAATTCGCTCGCTAGCTCCGTCGTTGATTTGCCCGATCCATCGGTGCCGCGACGGTCGATCATCTTGGCTTGCGAAGCGACCACTTCTTCGACCGGTCGGGTCATGAAGATCACTTTGTAGCTGTGGGCATAAGGCATGTTTTCGAGCAACATGCTAATGACCTTGATCGCTTTATCTTCGAGCCCTTCTTCGTCGAGCAACTGCGGCTTTTTCGCAATTTGCTTGATCGCTTCCCATTCGTAATAGCCATTGGGGTTGTCGTCATCGGCCGTCCGCTCGCCGTCGGTCTTGGGGGGAAGCCCCCCCGCTTCGAGCATTTGCATCATTAGCGACGTACCCGAACGGGGCAGCCCCGAGACTAATACAAACATCTTGCCCGACGGCTTGCGGGGGTCGGCCCGATCGGGGCGTTCTTCGAGTAATAGCCGATGTCGCTCTTGTTCATTGAGAACGACCGGCAATTCGCGCCGCTGGGCGCGACGCGCAACCCGGGTGGCGACGTCGGCCGGGCGTTGACGGCCGTCGTGGTCGGCTAGCATCTGTTGGTGATAGCTCGCACGCTCAGCATTGTCTAGTTGCTTGTCGTAGATGCGCGCAAGCCAGCGATGGGCTGGTGCGAACGTGGGCGAAAATTGCAGCGCCGTCTGGAGTGCCTGCACCGCTCGCTGCGGGTCGCGGAGTCGCGATAGGGCAATCCCCAGGTTCAGGTGAGCGTGCGGCAACCGGTGCACGAGGCTTACGGCGGCTAGTGAGGCATCGACCGCCTTGCGGTTCTTGCGCAATTTCACGTAAACGCGCGAGAGTCCTTGCCACACTTCGGCGTCCTCGTCGTGCAGCTCAATGGCTCGCCGGTAAACCCGCTCGGCATCGCGCCAGCGCGCCATTCGCGTATAAATTTGACCGATCCGCTTCAGCAACTTCCCATTTTCGTTGAGCGCTTTTTCCGACTGGGTGAGCAGCGGCAGCAGTTCTTCGTGGTTGGCTCCCAAAGCGACTTGCAGCTCCAACCAAGTCACCCGAATGCCGACACTTCGCGTCGACCGAATGTCGTAGGCTTGTTCGGCCAGCTCACTGGCTTGCTCGATAAAACCAGCGCGCTGGTAACACGCAATGAGCTGGTTGATGAAACGCGACTCCCAAGGCGACCGCCGCACCAAGCCCTCCATCAACTCGACCGATTCGAGGTAATGGCCATCGAACAAATAATTTCGTGCGAGGTTATAGACGCACTCGATCTCGGCATTGACGAACTGTTTCTCTTTGTCGGCTCCCGGGTCGTCGACATAGCCGAGCGCAACAAATTGCTTGAGCAAGTCCTCGGCCTCGGCCGGGTTGAGCGGCTGTTCTGCGGCGTGCATACCACTATCGAACTCGCCATCGACGGCCTCCCACGACGGAATAGTGACGATCTCGGGCGGCTCCTCGAAAATTTCAACCAGCGCTCGGCCATCCATGTCGGCACCGACCGGGAGACCCATCGCGGTTAGGATAGTGGGGGCCATGTCGATGAGGCTCGCCCCATAAATCCGTTCGTCTTTCTTAATACCGGGACCGGTCATTACGAAGATGCCGTAGCGACGGTGCCAAATGGCCGGACCGGCCGGTTCTTTGGGTTGATACCGGGGCCTGTTCGCCCCCGACTCGAACCCATGATCGGAACAGAGCAAGACATAGGTGTTGTCGTCGGCCACTTGGAGCAGCCGTCCCAGCATCATGTCACTAAACCGATAGATGCCCGCGACGACGTCTTTGAAGATCTCGAAATCACGCTCCGGAACTCGACTCATTCGCGGCGGGTGATAGGCCATAAATGCGTGCGAAAAGTGGTCGATTGCCGTGTAGTAAATGGCCATGAAGTCCCACGGCTCGTGCTCCATGACAGCCGTTCCGACTGCGTGTGTCGTGAGCGTTTCGGCCAGCGTATTGGCGAACGTCTGCAACCGCGAGTCTTCGTCTTGAACGATTTCCGAGGCCTTGGGAATGAACGCGCAAATCTGCTCGCTCTCGATCTCATGCGACAGCACTTTGAACTGTCCATAAAACTGTGACTTTTCGGCCGGATGAATGGTTCCCTGGCCAACGATTGGGCCTTGAGGTCCAAATTTGACGCCGTTCAGCAAGTTCGTCACAACACAGCCATTGATTTGTTCGGCCGGATGGCTGGCCCACCAGTTGATGACATTGCTCTTGAGCCCCACCTGCGAAAACATGTTCCACAGCGCTTTGCAGCGGCGCGAATAGCTGCTGAAGGGCCGCGCTCCGCCATTTTGGTGATCGGGTTCGACAAAACCATGAATGCCGTGCTTGTGAGCGTATTTGCCGGTAGCCACCGAATTCCAAAGCATGGGCGAAAGTATTGGCTGGAGCGTTGCCAAGTTGCCCATGACGCCGCCGTTGATCATCCGCTCGAGGTTCGGCAACAACCCTTGTTCGAGCAGCGGTGTAATATGTTCCCAGTCGGCAGCGTCCCAACCAATGAGCAGCAGGCGCTTGTTGCAAGCATGATCTTGGCGTTTGATTTCCACAGTCTGTCGTCCGATTCGCAATTCGTTAGTTGGCGAAACCCCAATTCTAATCGAATAGGATCGGATATCGCGCGCTAAGGAACAGCAAGGGCCGCTCGTTTTGAGCGGCCCTGCCGTACATTCAGAAATTTCCGCACGAAGCGATTAGGCTGCACTAGCCAACGACCGCTTCTTGCGCCAAGCCAAAATACCAGCGGCACCAAGAGCGAGAGCTGCCAATGAACTTGGTTCGGGCACGGCAGTCTGCCCAGCGAACAACGACTCGCCTGGTCCCGCATAGGCGTAGCGGATAAACGTACCCGTGTTGATCGGTGCTCCAGCAACGTCGAGTTCGGCCCAGCCGTACTGCGTGCCTGCGCCCAAATCAAATGTGAAGCCTACGTAACCAACTCCCGGTGCGAGCCATTGGCTATTGGAGTATCCGCCAAAGAACGCCATGTCGCCGCGCTCACTAGCTGGCACGCCGAACGACTGGGCCGAAATCGGTGCACCATATGCCAAGTTGAACGGGTAAAAGTACGCTCCGGATGCAAAACCGGCAAAGGCAAAATTTCCGGAGCCGAGAGCAGCTAGAACACCGTCTCCGCTCGTTGCAGTGACAGCCTGCAGGAAACTGAACCCAGCACCCGAGGCACCAAACCCGTAGGGTCCAAAGCCAGTAAAAAGGGTATCCGACGAATTGCTGTCGACGATCAGCGTATTAAGGTCGACAACGGTAATGGCCGCTTCGGCGGAATCTTGAGCTCCGAGTGTGGCAGCAACGCCAGCCGAACCAGCAGCCACATACTGGGCCCATCGCTTCTTAGAAATGGAACCCGACTTTGTTGTTTCGCTCACGAGACTTACCTCTTGTCAAAAGTTGCAACGCCTGTTGCGGGAAGCCGACTCGACCCCCCCTAGTAGCTCCCTAAGTTACCTGAAGCGTGATTCAATACAAGCAATTCCGCCAAAAAAGTCCACGAACTTTTCAGCGATTCCTCTCGCCGAAGTTCGCCGCCCAGCTCACAAGCTGACTTGATCGTCGAGGCAGCGACCGCTTGCCAGAGGGCGAATCCCCCTGTAATTTCAAGAGCTTCGCCGAACTTAGCGGTCGACGTCTCCCCGTTTGTCACGTCGCGACACCCTCGTTTCTCCTGCTCCCACACGCCATGATCCGCCACGCCGTGAATGTCGACCGGATTGTGATCACCGGCATCGGGCTCACCTCACCCAATGGCAACACTCTGGCCGAGTTCCGCGCAGCGTTGCTCGCGGGCCGGAGCGGCGTGAAGCCTTACAACATTCGCTACGTCGGCGACACACTCGCCGGCGTTTGTGACTTCAACGAGCTGAAGCACCAAAAACGCAAAGAGTTGCGTCGCGGCACCCGCGCCGGGAGCATTGCCATCTATTGTGCCAATGAAGCGGTCGCCGATTCGGGCATCGATTGGCCCGAGGTCGACCCGACTCGGGTGGGCGTTTACGTCGGCGTCACCGAACATGGCAACGTCGAGACCGAAAACGAAATCAACGAGATTAAGGCTTTCGACTACGACACGGCCATGTGGTCACACCACCACAATCCCCGCACGGTGGCCAACAACCCGGCAGGCGAAATCACGCTCAACCTCGGCATCACCGGCCCCCACTACACGATCGGGGCTGCCTGTGCGGCCGGCAACGCTGGCATGATTCAAGGTGCCCAGCAGTTGATGCTAGGCGAGTGTGACCTCGCCATCTGTGGCGGTGTGAGTGAAAGCATCCACACATTCGGCATCTTCGCCGGCTTTGCCAGCCAAGGGGCACTCGCTACCAATGCCGACCCGACCAAAGCCTCGCGGCCATTCGACAAGAGTCGCAACGGCATTGTCGTCGCCGAAGGGGGCTGTCTTTACATTCTTGAACGCTACGAAGACGCAGCCGCCCGCGGCGCGAAGATCTATGCCGAAATCGCCGGCTACGCGATGAACAGCGATGCCAGCGATTTTGTACTGCCGAATCCCGTTCAGCAGCGACGTTGTATCGAGCTCGCGCTCGCCCGCGCGGGGATGAATCCCGAGGATATTGACGTTGTCAGCACCCACGCAACCGCCACCACCAGTGGCGACATTCAAGAGTGCAAAGCCCTCGGCGAGGTGTTCGGTTCGTGCCATTCGACCTATATTAACAACACCAAAAGCTTTATCGGCCACGCAATGGGTGCCGCCGGTTCACTCGAACTGGCCGGCAATCTACCAAGCTTCACCGACGGAACCTGCCACGCCACAATCAACGTCGACGACCTCGACCCCGACTGCGATATCCCTGGACTTGTGTTGAACGAACCAAGAGAAACGGGTCGCATCGAAGTGATTCTCAATAACTCGTTTGGGATGTTGGGCATTAATTCGGTGTTGATTGTGAAGAAAGCGTGATAAAGCGAGCCGGTGACGTGAGTCACCGGTGCTTTGATTGAGTCTTATTTATCGGGAACACCGGCGACTCACGTCTCCGGCTCGCCCGAAGAAACACAATTTGCTTGTGAGTTTTTGATGACACGCGACGAAATACGTGACGAAATCCTCGACATCCTTGGCGACATCGCCCCCGACGAAGACCTTTCGTCGATGGACGATAGCGTGAGCTTCCGCGAACAGATGGAGCTCGACTCGATGGACTTTCTCGACATTGTCATGGAGCTGCGCAAACGCCACCGCGTGATGGTTCCCGAAGACGAGTACGTTCAGCTCGCCAATATGAACAGCACAGTCGAGTATCTCGAGCCGAAGATGAAAGACATCGCAAAAGCTTGATCGAGTCGGGAGTCTTGGGGGGTCGAGAGCCTAGGGGAAAGAATGCCTTCAATTCCGCCGGAGCTGGCATGGCGGATAGCACCGATTCATTTTGGATTCGTCCCTTCAGGCCATCGGAAAGTTGTTCAGTACGATAGCGCAGGGTTACCGAAGAAAGTAACTGCCGATAAACGCCGTTGCACGCAGATTTTGGACGGCAGCGAGCACTCGTGTGACGACAGTGGGTGAATCGCTAGCGAGGTTTACTGGTCATTTGAATTAACGCACGCCAAACATGTCGTGAATCGGCGGTTGCTTGACTTGGCAGCGAGACAACCTTGCGCTTTCGTGTTGGCAGATGCCCCTCTAACCGGCGCATTCCACTAGCACGACACATCTCGCTTCGATCGCCTCACCTCGCCCCACCGGGCCGACATGCTCGCCCGTTTTTGCTTTTACGCCAACTTGTTCGACTTCGATACCCAGCAGTGCAGCGATCGCGGAGCGGATGGCCATTTTGTGGGGCGAGATTTTCGGTTCTTGGGCCGACACCACGCAGTCGAGGTTGATGATTTCGTATCCCGATTCGCGGGCGGCGGCGGCGGCCAGCTTGAGCAATTCACCCGAATCACGGCCCCGATTGGCCGGGTCGGTGTTGGGAAACAGCTCGCCAATGTCGGGCAGGTTGGCGGCCCCCAAAATAGCGTCGGTCACCGCGTGCAATAGCACGTCGGCATCGCTATGACCGTCGAGGCTCCTGTGGTGAGGAATCGTCACGCCGCCCAGCCTTAGCGGGCCGCCCGGTTGGGTGCGGTGGGTGTCTTCGCCCAGTCCTACGCGAAGTGGGGTCATGCGCTTTCGTTAGCTAACGGGTCGGTGGCAACAGGCGCCGGATAAGCGGCCATTTCGACGGTGCAGTAGGCGGCGATTTCGATGGCATCTTCGAGTCGCACCTCAAGATGCGCGCCGTGGTGCATCGCTTGAACGACTTTCACAACGGCTGACGGGCCTTCGATTACCTCGGCGGCAATGGTGGGGAGTTCGGCGAACGGGGGCAAGAACGCCACATGCAGGGGCACATAGCGCTGTCCCGCCTCGAACTCGGCCCTGAGTGTCGCGTAAACGCTCTCTCGGCCCGTCGCGTCGCGGATCCGCATGATTTGTTGCAGAACAACTTCGCCGTCATCGCCACCTAGTTGAAACTCGCTTGCAACTTCGGTCTCGTCATCCGCAATCGACGAATACTGGACGCTCTCGTTAGTCGTGTCGCGATCAGCGGCAGAACTGTGCGCGGTCGTCGAGAGCGGAGAGGTTGTTGTGGGAATGCCCACCCGCAAACACCATCGGCGGATCATCTGCGCGACGGCATCGAAAAATCGAATTGAACGTGCGATTGTCTGCATGTTGCCTCGTTGCGAAGGGAGGCACATCCGTGCGTCACGACCGTCGCGTTTAAGTAGTCACAGCCGCGAGGCCTTCGGCCGCTTTGGCGAGCTTAGCGGCCATATCGGTCTTTTCCCACGAGAAAGACCCCGCAACTTCTTCGCCCGGTTGACGACCGAAGTGGCCGTGTCGTGCGGTGGGGAAGAAGATTGGCTTGAGCAAATCTAAGTGTTTGATAATGCCGCGCGGCGTGAGCGGGAACGTGTCACGGACCAGTTCGCTGAGGTCTTGTTCGCTGATCTTGGCAGTGCCGTTGGTATCGATCCGCACGCTCACCGGCTTGGCGATACCAATGGCGTAGGCGAGTTGCACTTCGACTTCGTCGGCGAGACCCGAAGCGACAATGTTCTTCGCAACATATCGTGCCATGTAAGCAGCCGAGCGGTCGACCTTCGAGGGGTCTTTGCCGCTGAACGCACCACCGCCATGACGACCGCGACCACCGTAGGTGTCGACGATGATCTTGCGGCCCGTCAGCCCGGTGTCGCCGTGAGGTCCGCCAATGACGAACCGACCGGTGGGGTTGATATGGTAAACGATTTCATCGTCGGCGAACTCATTGGGAATGCAGGGCTTCACCACCTTATCGATCAGCAACTGTTTGGCCTCTTCGCTCATCACTTCGCCGTCGAGTACGTCTTTACTGTGCTGGGTACTCATCACGATTGTTCGCACGCGGACCGGTCGGTCGTTGGTGTCGTATTCGACGGTGACCTGACTCTTCGCATCTGGGCGCAGCCAAGGGATCTCGCCGCTTTCCCGCAACTGGGCTTGTTTTTCGACGATACGATGGCTCAGCCAAATCGGTAGCGGCATCAGGTCTTCGGTCTCGCGGCAGGCGTATCCGAACATCAGCCCTTGGTCGCCGGCCCCTTCTTCGGCTGCTTCGGTTTTCGATCCGCCATCGCGCGCCTTGTCGACACCGCGAGCGATGTCGTCGCTTTGGCTGTGGATGGCGTTCATGACGCCGCAACTATCGTAGCTGAAGCCGATTTCGGGATGGTGATAACCGATCTTCTTGATCGTGTCGCGGACGATGTCGAGCACGTCGACGTAAGCGTTGGTGCGAACTTCCCCGGCAACGACGACTTGGCCAGTCGTACAGAGCGTTTCAATCGCACAGCGAACCTGTGTGAGGTCGCCCCCATTCTTGATTTCTTCCGTGTAGATAGCGTCGACTAGTGCATCAGAAATTTGATCCGACACTTTGTCCGGGTGCCCCATGCTGACCGATTCGCTTGTAAACAAATAATTTTCCGATGCCACTATCGATTTCTCCAAAGAGGGCCAACACGGCGACCGGTCTGCCCTGGACCGATGCTCGCCACGACCAAAATCCTAAAGCCACAGGACAACAGTATAAATTGATGAGAGCAAAGTAGGCAACGGCTCGCGAATATTTTGGCCGGAGCGACGCTCGTCGAGCTTGGGGCGATTATGTCATAATTCAGCAAACGCGTCAGTCCATGATTCGCCGCCCGGGAGAGAATTTCGTGCCATCCTTCGACGACCTTCGAGCCAAACTGCTTCCCTTCGGCCAAGAGCATCTGCTGCAGTTCTGGGATTCACTCGACACAGCGGGGCGAGACAAGCTGGCTGCTCAGATCGACGCTATCGATATCGCACTAATTGCGTCGCTCTACGCCGGCGAGGTCGACCAACCCGACTGGGCCGAGCTGGCCCACAAGGCGACTCCGCCCCCCGCCATGCGGCTCGCTGATCGGAAATCGGCCCATGAGCAAACCCAAAGCGGCGATCTCGGCATTTCGCCCGATGCCGCGACTGCGAAAGGTCGCGAAGCACTCGCAATGGGCAAGGTCGGAGTGATTCTCGTCGCCGGGGGGCAAGGGAGTCGCCTCGGATTCGATCACCCCAAGGGAATGTTTCCTATCGGGCCAGTATCGGACGCGACGCTACTACAAATTCACATCGAGAAGATCATTGCCTTGGGAAAAAAGTATGGCGCGACTGTGCCACTTTACTTGATGACGAGCCCCGTGACTCACGGGGAGCAAATCGACTTCATGGCCCAACACAATCGCTTTGGTCTGGCCGAAGACGATTTCTTTCCTTTCTGCCAAGGGACCATGCCGGCTGTCGATGCGGCGACGGGCAAGCTGTTGCTCGATGAACCCGATCATTTGTTTGAGAGCCCCGACGGACATGGCGGTGCGGTCGCTGCACTCGCCAAGAGCGGAGCGACCGACCACATGCGGCGGCGGGGGATCGAGCATTTGTTCTATTTGCAGGTCGACAATCCGATCGTCCCAATCGGCGATGCCGAGTTGTTGGGCTATCACCTGCTTGCCGAATCGGAACTCACGAGCGTCGCTGTCGCCAAGCAAATGCCTGACGAGAAGCTCGGCAATTTTGTAATGATCGAAGATCGCCTCAACGTGATTGAGTACAGCGACTTCCCCAGCGATGTGGCCGAGCAGCGTACCGACGACGGCCGTCTCAAGTTTTGGGCCGGTAGCATCGCGATTCACATTTTCTCCACTTCGTTCGTCGAGCGAATGCTCGCGATGAAAGATGCCCTCCCATTCCACATCGCCAGCAAAAAAGTCCCCTACCTCGATCCCCATGGCAAGCTCGTCACCCCCACCGAACCGAACGCCCTCAAGTTCGAGCGATTTATCTTCGACCTACTTCCCCGTGCCGAACGGCCGATCGTGGTCGAATATGCCGAGGCCGATTGCTTCGCTCCGCTCAAGAATGCTTCGGGTGCGGAAAAAGATACCAAAGAATATGTGCAAGAGTTTCTGACGAACCAGCACCACCGCTGGCTCACGGCCGCTGGGGCGACAATCGCTGCTGGCGTGACGGTCGAAATCAGCCCGCTGTGGGGTTTCGACGCCGAGACAGTCGCTGCAAAGGTGAATCAAGAGGTGAAATTCACCGCAGACGCTTATCTAACCGTCGAGAATTAGCGCCCTTCGCTGTTCCCGAGCCGAGATTCCGTCATTGAAAGTCAATCGTTTTGCCCATAGATTCTGGTAAGGAGAAAGAAATGTCTTACGTGAGTTCAGCCGCGCGCAGGTGTGGCTAGTTCAACCCGAACAACGGGACCATCGTGCCTGAAGCAACCAAAACCGAAGTCGGCTCTTACTTCATCAGCAACTACCCTCCGTTCTCGCAGTGGTCGGCCGATCACCTGTCTGATGTCGAGGCCGTTTTGCAGTCGCCGCCGGGGGAAGTGCCGCTGGGGCTCTATCTGCACATTCCGTTTTGCCGCAAGCGCTGCAAGTTCTGCTACTTCAAGGTTTTTACTGATCGCAATGCCGAGGGGGTCGAGCGTTATCTGGCCGCGCTCTCCCGCGAGATCGAGCTCGTCAGCGAGCTTCCGGTGATGGGGGATCGGCCGTTTCGCTTCGTTTACTTTGGTGGCGGGACGCCCAGCTATCTGTCGAGTCGGCAGTTGCACCGGCTCGTTGATCGCTTGCGAGCGAACATCGATTGGAGCCTCGCCGAAGAAGTCACTTTCGAGTGTGAACCAGGGACGCTGAGCGAAGCCAAGGTTGGCACGCTTCGTGAAATTGGCGTCACGCGCTTGAGTCTCGGCGTCGAACATTTCGACGACGAAATCCTCCGCATCAACGGTCGCGCCCACGAGTCGCCCGAAATCGACAAGGCGTGGCCATGGATTCAAGCGGCCGGGTTCAAGAACGTAAACATTGACCTCATCGCCGGCATGATGGGCGAGACTTGGGATAAGTGGCGAGAAACGGTCGACCGGGCCGTGGCAATGGATGCCGATAGTGTGACCATCTATCAGATGGAGTTGCCCTTCAATACCGAGATCAGCAAAGATCTGCTCTCTTCTGGTGCCGAAGCACCGGTCGCCGATTGGGCGACCAAACGCGACTGGGTTTCTTACGCATTCGACAAGTTCGCCGAAGTGGGTTACCTCACATCGAGCGCCTACACGATGGTCAAGCCCGACGTGATTTTTAGTTACCGCGACAATCTGTGGCGAGGGAGCGACCTGCTCGCGACCGGCATCGCCAGCTTTGGTCATGTTTCTGGTGTGCATTATCAAAATCGCCCGGAGTGGGAAGACTACATCGCCCCGCTCGAAAATGGTGAGCTGCCGCTAGGACGGGCCTTGCGCATCACGACCCATCAGGCGCTAATTCGCGAGCTGGTGTTGCAACTCAAGAAGGGTTGGCTCGACCCGTTGTATTTCAAATCAAAATTCGATGTCGATATTCTCAGCGACTGGCAATCAGTTTGGGACGACTACGTGGAAGCGGGCCTTGTGACCATCGATGACGGCCGGATTCATTTGACGCGCGAAGGTCTCTTGCGTGTCGATAGTTTGTTGCCGGCCTTCTTTGAACCCGAACACCAAAATGTTCGCTACACTTAAGCAACGACGCCATTCAGGTCGATTCGTCGCCGAAGTGGCAACATTTCGGAGCGTGTTTGCTTCCCGAACTCTTGCGAGTTCGGCTACCGACGGCGTATCACCTTTGCATGGTGCCGTTCGACAAGCGGGCCACGAGCTGCATGGCGGCCGGGTTGGCAGCGTCGAGCGCGATGGCTTGCTGTGCGAAGGCGATTGCCTGGTCTGATTGTCCCGTCGCAATCGCTGCCTCGGCTTGCAGGCAACAAAGTTCAACCGATGGATGACCGCGCACCGTCGCGAGGTAAAGGCTTTCGGCCGCTTCGCGCGGTCGATTGAGGGCGAGGTAAGTTTGCCCTTCGAGCAACAGCGCCGTTTGGGGTTCTTGACCAGGCGGATAGCAGTCGAGCCACTGGTGAACCGACGTTAGGCATCGCTGATGCTCGTTGCGATCGTGATGCAAGAGTGCCAGATTAAATAGTGCGTCTGTGCTGTTGGGAGCCAACGAGAGCGCTCGATGCAAGTCGGCGAGCGCGTCGTCTGCGCGACCTTGCCGTGCGGCGACTTTGCCGCGCAGCAACCACGGTTCGGCCAGCGTCGGTGCCGACGTCACAGCCGCTTGTGCACAATCGGCAGCCACCTTCAGTTCGCCGGCGGCGAGGTGCATCTCGCCTGCACGCACTGCCGTGTAAGGATTCTTCGGTTCGAGCTCGCGCGCCTTGTCGATCTCGACGATTGCAGCGACCAGTTCCCCTCGTTGCCACAATGTTTCGGCCAAATGCTTACGCGCGTCGGCGTCGGTCGGCGCCGCTTCGGCCGCCTGCCGCAACAACGCTTCGGCTTCGTACCACTTGCCGAGTTCCATCGCCGAGATTCCTTGCCGCGAAAGTCGACGGCAGTCATCGACCGACTCGGGCGAAGTCCGATGCCGCATACCTGCGCAGCCACTGGCGAGCAGTAGCGCGACGGCGAGCAGTGCAACAAGTTTGATCCGATAGACCATCGGCGAATTAAGAGAGAAAAGTAGGCTGATACCCGGCGGCCTCACGGCCACGGCTCTCGGCTTTTGCCGGGTGGTGCCGGGCGAGAGCTTAGCAATGTGCCAATGATGCCAGCAATATCATCCAGTTAGCTAGCAGCAAGCAGGACGCTTCTGCAGAGCCACGTCGCCAGTTTGCGCCAGCAGCCGATGCTGGCATAATCTTTGAAGGCTCTACTAGTGATGAAACCCCGTCCCCCGATCCCCGGCCCCAGCTAGAATCATGCCCGGCACTTTCGATAAATCTGGCCTTACGTTTGCCTACCCCGACAACTGGACGATCGAAGAAGACAACGAGCCGGGTACTGCCGAGGTGGTCGCAACCGCGCTAAGCCCGAATACGGCGTTTTGGACCGTGAGCCGGTACGAGGGCTATCGCGACGTTCGCGATCTCGCCAATTGTGTGCTCGAAGCGATGCAGACCGAGTATCCACAAGTCGAAGTCGACGAACTCGAAGGTGACCGCCATGGCGTGTCGACCATTGGCTACGCACTCAATTTCGCCTACCTCGACCTCACCAACACGGCCGAGATTTGCACGTTTCACCACGGCGACTCAACCTACTTGGTCTTGAGCCAAGCCGAAGACCACGAACTCGCCACTGCCGAACCAGTGTTCGACGCGATGCTCGCGAGTCTCATGCGCGCTGCGAAGGGGTAGTGGGGCTGTTTTCAGTTTTCACTAAGCCCGCACATCGGGCATGGTCGTCGCGGTAGACGTGACGGTTGCTTCGCTCTCGCAAGAAACTTTCGGCCGACAACTGAAAACTCTCCTCATTCTACATCTCAATCTCATAGCCCTTCCGACTCTCGCGCGAGAGAAACGAGTTGGCTTGTTCGTCGCCCACAATTTCGCGTATCGCCGGATCCCATTCGAGCGGGCGACCTAGCCGCATCGAGATATTCGCCAGGTGACAGATTTCGAGCATGCGATTGTGCGACCACACGTCCGAAACGGGCTGGGTGCGAGCACGCATCGCTTGCACAAAATTATCGGTGTGATTTGCACTCACCGGCCCCCCATACACTTCTTCGATCGCTCCCTCGGGCAGAGGGTTGCTGGCCAATTCTTCGACTGGTTTGCCGACAATCTTCCCTCGATTCACAAAGAAACGCCCCTTGGTGCCTTCGAACAAAATGCCATTATCTCCGTCACTCTTAATGAAAAGCTCGACTCCCCCTGGCATGTCGGCTTTGATTTTGTAGCTGGTGGCTACGTTATATCGGTTGTCGACGGTCGGGTAACCATCCTTGTATTCCACGGCCAGTTCGTATTCGACCGGCGTGATTTTGCTCGGCCCGGTGTCGGTCGCTCCCAATGCCCAACAGGCTATGTCGACGTGGTGTGCGCCCCAGTCGGTCAGCTTGCCCCCCGAGTACTCGTGCCAATTTCTGAACGAGTAATGGCCGTTGCTGTAGAGTGGCACACCACCGCCATAGCCGGTACGCAATTCGGGCAGTGCGCGATAGTCAACACTTGGCGCTGGGCCGAGCCAACGGTCCCAATCGAGCCCGTCGGGAACATCGACCACCGGAATCGCGGGCGAAGCCGACATACCATCGATCCCACAAGTCACACGCTCGACAGTACCGATGCGACCCTGACGAACGAGGGCAATCGCTTGCAAAAACCGCTTGTCGCATTCGGTCCGCTGCATCGTGCCGACTTGAAAAACACGTCCCGTCTGCTTTACCACTTTTTCGATCAGCTTCCCCTCATCGATCGTGAGCGTCAGTGGCTTTTCGCAATACACGTCCTTGCCGGCCAGCATTGCCTCGACGGCGATTTTCGTGTGCCAATGGTCGGGCGTGGCGATCATCACCGCGTCGATGTCGTCGCGGTCGAGCACCTTGCGATAATCGCGATAAGCATCGGGCTTTTTGCCTTGAGCCTTGGCCGTCTTCGCGATATTCTCTGCGAGAATGCCCGCATCGACATCGACGAGTGCCGCAAAGTCGGCGAACTCGAACGACTTGCTGGTGATGATCCACCCTTGGTTACGCATTCCAATCGTAGCAAACACGGGGCGTTCATTGGGCGACGATTGCGCTCTGGCTAACCGACCGGTGCCGATGAAAAACCCGGTTGCGGTGGCGGCCGTCGCTGACTTGATGAATTGACGTCGGCTAAAGTTGTGCTCAGAGGTCACGGGGAGGCCTGGGGTGGGTGGTGGAAGGATGGAGAAGGATGGGAAAGGATATTGTGTACGCAAGTTAGCAAAGCCGCGTTAGCTGGTGAGTATTGTACGAACGTCAGAATTGCATGAGCCGTGGTTGTTAGGCTGGGGGTGCCGACGTTCTGATCAGTATTGATCGTTTTGAACGCGAAATCACGAAATCGATTTTGGGGTTCAAAACCCCTCGGGTCTCAATCACTCTCCGATCAAAAAACGACTTTGTTTGTAGGACAAAATGCCCGTGGGACGTATCAAAACGACCTGGATTTTGAACGACCAATTGATTCATTACGATCAAAACCCGTTGGGAGTGGGGAGTGGGCAGTCGTGGGAATGTGAGGGCAGATTGGTTGGGGTGTTGCTCGAAGGGCTCCGAATTCTTGCGAATCCGGCTACGGACTTACGCCCTTTCACCCTATCACACGAGGAGTGCGATTTCCACAAAGATTTTTGGCCATGATGCGAGGCGGTGCGAATGGCGAAACGGCTCGCCAGTTGGTTGTTGTATCAATTTGCCGCCACCGATTGCGAGGCGAGTACTTGAGTCAGATAGTTGAAAATAGGTACAAATGGCTCAAGCCTTCGCTCGCTTACCGGCGCTTAACGTAGTTTTGACTTCTTTCGGTCGAAACGCATCGTCGCGTTCGGAAACTTGCGACGAGACCGATTCTTGGCTACTCTTTCTCTATTCGCAGTTGTTGGATTGTGCTGACTACCCTGTTTAGATTTACTTTTCAATTCGCCTTACAACAGAAAACCATCATGAGAGTCAGTCTAGCGTGTTCAGTCATCCTGTTTACCGCTGTGGGCCTGTTTGTGCCCAGCCCGGTCGCGGCAGAAATCATTGGCCCCCTTCCCTACCTGTCGGCTTCAGACATACCGGCTAACTTCTACCTAGGTGGATCGCCTGCCGGTCTAGAAGATTTTGAGGACAGGTCGCTTGACTTCGGCATCACGGCATCGCGCGGCAACGTCGTCGGACCAGGCGGCAACACAGACTCCGTTGATGCTGACGACGGTTTGATCGACGGCTTAGGTACAAATGGCCGTTCATGGTTCGCTGGCGACGAGGGAACCATGGCATCGGTCACGTTTACTTTTGCAGCCCCGTTGCCGACTGCGGCGGGTATCGTGTGGACAGATGGTGCGCAAATTCACGAAATATTCTTCGAAGCTTTCGGCCCAGGCATGGTTAGCTTGGGAAGCGTCGGCCCATTTACTTTTGCCGATTCAACCAACATCGGGACGACGTCCGAAGACCGTTTCTTTGGAGTACGTGATCCCGGTGGCGTACTTGCCATTCAATTGTCGAACGTTGAACCACTCTCAATCGCTGGCGGCATCGAAGTAGATCATGTTCAATTTGGCACTGCCGTCCCTGAACCTTCATCAATCTGTTTGTTGGTGCCGCTTGTCGGATGGCTGGTAGTCAGACTCAATCGCCACGAACGGAAACAATCATCCTGACTGGCGGGGCGGCCCCTTTCTGCCTTGCCGCGCTCGGCCGATCGGCCGAGTCAGCGCTGAAATCAACATCGGTGATTGGCGGCCCGTTTGACGTTCAGTAAAGGCCCTAACGCGATGGTAAGAATCTACACCGAAACAACGATAGTCAGCTTCTAATTCAACGATAAACTGGGAATAGGCATCCAGCACTTATCATGTCCCCATCGGCCAGGCGGTTCGATGTTCTGAAGGGAGAACGCCATGATTGAGCACACCGAATTTGCGGACGCATTAGTTGCTGCAGAACAGTTGGACCCAGACGCTCAATACGAGTTGATAGCTGTGTTGAATCGACGACTAGCGGAGCGTGGTCGCGAACGCATTGCCGCCACAGTGGGGCAGGCGCGGAACGAGTTTGCGTCGGGCCAATCAAAACCAATGACAGCCGCCAAAATTGTGCGCGAGGCAATGCAGTGAGACGGCTACTCTTACAGTCGCCCGCCTTTGCTCGCGACTTAAAGAAGTGGTTGAAGGCGCATTCCGACACAGCGGATGCCATTGTCGATCATTTGGAGCAGTTGTCGGCCGACGCCAGCCATGCTTCGTTGCGTACGCACAAACTTCGTGGCCCTTTGGCGGATTGTTGGTCGTGCAGCGCTGGTTACGATCTGCGGATCGTGTTCGAGTACGTGCAATACGACGGTACCGAGGCGATTCATCTCATGTCGCTTGGAACTCACGACCAAGTTTACTGACTCACACGCTGAGCCATGGGCAACAAGGGGCCCAGTCCGTCGTTCCGATTGCCAAAGTGAGCTGAGTCGTGCGGCAAGACGAAACAGCTCATGCGTGACCGACGATGATCCCCCTGAACAAGCGCTCGAGACCGCCGAGGTCAAGTTGGCGGGGCACTGCGAGCGAATGCCAACCGACAACTTAAAACCGACAACTCGCGACCGAAAACTCACAACTGCAACACTCCCGACTCGTCGGGCGAGTTGCGCCGCTGGCGGAGTTTGACCATCAGTTCGCGGATCGCCACGCTGTAGAGTTTGATCGCCGAGCCGAGTTCGCCGTCGTCGGCGAATTGCGCGGCCGTCTTGCTGCGGCTCTTGAAGTCGCTCCAATCGATCGTATCGCGGACACTCGTCACGGCGTGTTCGCTCGATTGGAGCTCGAGAAGGTGGTCGAGCGTGTCGGCAAGTGCGGGCAAGGCGTCGGTCTTGGCGTTGCAATGGAAATCGCGATAGGGTCCGTTGCCGTAGGGTCCACCGAGTTCACGAGTGGCGGCGTCGATGGCCGTTTCGCGCGGTGCGAGTGCCATCGCGACACCCGCCACCATCGCCAGTCCGCCGATAACTGCGACGAGCGGATTTGCTAAGAAAGCGGCTGTGAGCGTCGTCGCGAGTCCCAAGGCCGCGAGTCCGCTGCCGATGGCCATGCGCGTGTGACAGCGTTGTTTGCACACCAGATTTGTCGATTCATCGCACGTCTGCGGATCGCCGGCAATCTTCGCGACGACGATCGAAATGTTATCGGGACCACCTCGCAAGTTGGCAATGTCGACGAGCGTTTCAACCGCGTCGTCGGGTTCGAGCCAGCCGAGCAGCGAGCCCATGAGCTTGTCTTCAACGACAGCCGTCAGCCCATCACTGCAGAGCAAATAACGATCGCCCGGAAGCGCCGTGAACGGACCTTCGAGATCAACATTCACCGAAGGGTGGGGACCGAGCGAGCGAGTGATGACGTTCTTGGGAATGCAAGCCGGCACCTTGTCGGCGGTGGTGCGGCTGGCGGCGGCCATTTCCCACACGAGGCTATGGTCGAAGGTGAGTTGCTCGAACGAGTTGCCGCGTAAACGATAAACGCGACTGTCGCCGACGTGGGCCACGAGTGCCGTGCCGGGGAGCAGCACGAGACAACTGCACGTGGTCCCCATCCCATGGAACTCGCCGCTCGATTCGCCCTTGGCATAGATTTGTTCGTTCGCTTTGCGGACGGCTTGGCGGAGCGCGGCGGGTGCGTGTTCGTTACGGGCCTTGCGGTAGTTGTGCGGGATGTTGTCGACGGCCAATTTGCTAGCAAGCTCGCCGGCGGCGTGCGCTCCCATGCCATCGGCGACCATAAAGAAGTGGCCCCGGCTGGCCCAATCGCCCCGGGCGACAACGTTGGCCGCGATGGAATCTTGGTTGTTGCTCCGACGCATCCCCAAGTCCGATCGACACGCATGGTCGATGTCGAACGTGTCGAGTTGATTGGCGTTGGGCATGGGGGCAGCCTCATAGCAGGAAACGACGAGCGATAAGCGATGAACGACGAAACCGACAACATATCGCTCATCATTCATCGCTTATCGCTTCCTCACATGCTACCGCGCCGAAGGCCGAAAGGGTAGCAATTGACCGAAGTTGCAAGGCCAAAACGACCTTGGAGCGATCCGTCGCGATTGCTATAGTCCGCAAAACCCGGGGCGTGACGGACATCGGCTCAACCGGCTGCTATCGCGTGGTCGTTAGGCGATTGGATGTCGCGTGTTCCTCTCTCTTCAATTTCGCCACTTTTGCGATGCTCAGTTGCTGTCATCATCCCATTGCTCTCACTTTGCACAAGCTCTGCTTGGGGTTGCTCTTGCTGTGCATGTTGAGTTCCGTTGGCTGCGTCCGTCGCAGGCTGACGGTGCAGAGCACGCCGCCGGGGGCTTCGGTCTTCGTCGACAATCAACCGATTGGCACGACACCCTGCTCGGTCGATTTTACCTACTACGGCACGCGCGAGATTCGGCTCGTCAAGAGTGGCTTCGAGACGCTAAGTGTCAACCAACCGATTCCGACGCCCTGGTATCAGATACCACCACTCGACTTTATCAGCGACAACCTGTGGCCAGTGCCGATTCGCGATAACCGCACTGTGGCGTTCAATTTAGAGCCGCAACGGATGCAGTCGATCGACGAGATCATCGCACGAGGCAATGAGCTGCGTGGTCAAGTAACGCAAAACCGAGTCGCGCCGGCCGGAGCGACCTCGCCCATTGCGCCACCGGGTGGCCTGACGGCCCCGGCTCAACCGGCCGGTACGTCGGGTCTTACGCCCACTAATCAACCAACGAGTTCCCAGCCCGTGTTCGCGCCGCCGGCTGGTTTGCCGACGATTCCGCCGCAGCCATTGGGGGGCGAAGTGGTTCCTTCGCCTGCGCCGTTTCGTTATTGAGTCGAGCGGCAGCGAACGCCGAAGTGACAACGCTTCGGAATCCTCTCGCCTCGCAGCGGTACACGTGCGAGTCTAGTTGACTGTCAAATGAGAAACTTCGGGTGCCACTGGCTCCACCTCGGGTGCCACTGGCTCCGCCAGTGTGACACAAGTGTCACGTCAGCAATCACTTCCACTGGCATAGCCAGTGGCACCCAATCCTAATTATCGGCTTTGACAGACCACTCGCTACTTGGCGAGAAAGTCGAACGCCTGCTGTACCGCCATCGGTCCGTTATGGCTGTGGCGACTAAGCTCGACGCAGATTGGTACGTCATCGAGTTTACGCAATTCTGCGAGCACGGGCACGAAGTCGATGGTCCCTTCGCCGAACATTCGATGATCGTGTTCGTCAGGGGGCGCATCGGCCAGGTGGACGTTGGCGATGAAGGGGCTCCATGCGCAAATGCGATCGGCGATGGAGCCTTCGCCTTGGCAATGCAGATGAACCGTGTCGAGTGTCAGCTTGAGAAAATCGGTTTCGACCTTGGCAGCAACGAGCGCTTCGAGCAGCTCCCAAAAATCGGCAAGCGTCGCGATCGCCATACCGGGCTCGGGCTCGAAAGCGAGCACAATTCCTCGGCTGGCCGCCTGGTCGATCAGTGGGGGTAGCGCGCCGACGAGTCGATCGATGCAAGTGGCACGGTCTGCTTTGTCGTCAGCAACACCAGACCAAAACGAAACGACTCGGCTGCCAAGCCCGCCAGCGATGCGTAGCGACCGACTTATCAAGTCGGCTCGGAACGACCGATCGTCGTGGGCCACAGCGACCAACGTGGGCCAGTGTTTTTTTCTCGAGTCGAGCAAGTAGCGAGCGCCCGTCTCGATGACGGGAACTAAACTGCGCTCGGTAAGCTGCTCGGCACATCGGGTGACTTGTTGGTCGATGTCGGCGTCGAATGGATTGAGGGTTGCGTGATCGAGCGTGATGGCAATCGCGCCGTAGCCAATGTCGGCAATAAGGTCGATGGCAGCCGAGAGGCTGTGATGCGCGAGTCCGTTGGTGTTGTATCCGAGTAGCATTTCGCCGCGCCTAAGTCAGACGAATCCAGTAACCAACGAGTGTCGCCGGAGCGAGTAGCGCGAGAATCGCGCAGGCGTAATACGGTCCGCCAACGCCGAGGGCGAGGCTGGCATCGATAATCACCAGTGAGAGGAGCGCGTGCTTGACGGCCGCGATCACCTGCGGTGGCTGCGGCTGCACGATTGCGGCAACGAATCGGCGACCGGCAAACAGGGCAACGACAATCCAAAGTAGCGCCCAACCCTGTTCAGTCGGATAGAAGTTGGCCAGTGGAGTCAACTGCGTTCGCGAGAGAAACAGCAGCGCGATGCCACCCATCGCGACGACCAGCGCAAAGGTGAGCGTCGCTCGGCGCGGTTCGTTTGCTTCATCGCGAGCGAAGAGCGTGACGCCCGCGATGTAGACGGTCATCCCCAGCGGCACGAGCCATGGGAGCGTCGCCAACTCGCCGGCGGCGCTCAATGCCATCAACACGTTGAGCCCGCGACATGCCCCCATCGCCAGCGGGCCAAAGATCGTGTGCTTGAGATAACTGTTATAGGCGACGATCGTGGCGGCTAACGCGACACCGACGATTCCCGGCCAAATCGAACCGGTCAACCAGCTTGCAACACCAGCGAGCACAACACCACTTGCCAGCAAACCCCAACCAACACTTCCCGCTAGTGCCAGCGGAATCCGTCCGCTAGGGAGCGGCCGCTCGGGGCGCTCGCGTCGGTCGATTTCGATGTCGAACCAATCGTTGAGCACCATGCCGGCAAGATACAAACACACGGTCGACAGAGTGACCACAACGGACCGTTCGACTGGCAACAGCGACCCAGTCGCGACGACGAGCCCCATCCACGTATCGGCGACGGCCGTGAACAGGGCCGCGATGCGAAGTAGTTGGAGCCAAGCAAGCATAAGAAACTTTCTGGTAGCGGAAGTCTAGGCGAACTCAGCTCCGGATGCGGCTATTCGAGTTGCGCTAAGCAATCGCTCAAGAACGACTTCGCTTCACTCGCCGCGACTTGCGGGTTTTCGAGATAGGGATACAGCTCAACGGTCAGCCAACCATCGTATCCAGTCAGCTTGATCGCCTGGAGCGTTGCCGCAAAATTAATCGCCCCATGCCCGGGAATCAAATGCTGATGAACGCGCGATGCGGCGATATCCTCGAGGTGGTAGTGCACGGTATGGTCGGCCATCTTGGCGACCCAGTCTTGGGGGTCTTCGCCCACGCAATAGGCGTGGCCGACGTCGAAGTTAAGCCCGACGCACCGGCTGTCGATTCGCTCGCGAAACTCAAGGTACTCGTCGAACTTCTCGATCAGCAAGTCAGGTTCAGGCTCAATTAATAGTCCCACGCCAAGCTTCTCGGCCAGTCCGACGCAGGGCATCAGTTCTTCGTAGAAAATATCGTACGCCTCGGCCCGAGTTTGCCCCTCGGCGAGCGGACCGCCCGGTTCGGTGGTGATGTGCGGTGCGCCCAGCTCGTGGCAGAGTTGCAAAGCCCGCTTGGTGTGTTCGCGACGAATCGCTCGATAGTGCGGATCGGGGTCGATCCAACCGGGATGCCAATAAGGCTGACGCGGGTCGGCGACGGCGTTCATCATGAACGCATTAATGTTCGAAATTTCGAGCTTGTGTGCTTCGAGCGATTGGCGAATCGAGTCCTTGCTCTCGTCGAGCAAACCGGCGGGCCAAGCGTGCGGCACATCGGCCAAGATTTCGATTCCCTCGTAACCGAATTCGGCGATCTGCGCGATCGTCTTCTCGACGCTAAAGTGCAAGAATGCGTTTGAACTGAATGCAAGTTTCACGAAGAACTCTCCGCCAGATTGTCGTTGCAAGTAATACGTCGTGCGGCAACCGCGATCTTTCGCGCACCCTGTGCCGCGAGCAACAACGTACAGTCGTTATCGCCGCGCGGGCGAAGTTGTTTTCGCAATCGATCGGGGTCGAAACCAGCCAGCCGATGTTTGATCTCGATGTGTCCCATCGACCGCTCGCTGAGCCAATCGGCGATCGTCGCCACACGAAGCGGCAGCACCTCAATGACTTCAAATGTCGCCACGAGTGGGCTCGCTATCAGCGCACCTGTCAAATAGGAGTCGCTCGCCGACCACGCCGTCAATCGATGCCCGGCCGCAAACGGTCCCACCAAACCGGCCGCGAGGACCGAACTCTGAACATCATAAACGAAAGGGTCGATCGTTGTCGAAAAACGGGGCGGCGCGGGGCGACCGCTGATGGTCGCCAAGACAGCGGGTGAGTCTTTGGCGACGATTGTCGCACGATGCTCGCCCGGCGAGGTCATCAAATCGCCGTGCCAAGCGACTTGCTGACGACACTCGCCCGCGCGGCCGATCCACTCGCGTTCGCACTCAAACGGCCAATCTTCGAGCCGGGTAGCTGGCGCAAGTTTGATGGCCCCGTGCGGATTCGCTGTCAGCCAACCATGTAGCGATGCGACCGAGGGTTCCATCGAAGCAAGCTGCGAAACGCGTTGCCCGGTTGCCCGGCGGTCGGGATCGATGTGCCAAGCGGCGAAGTTTTCGACGTGGCATGCTTCCGCCGACTGCACGGTCACGGTGTCGTTTTCGGGGGTTCGTTGTGCGTAGCACGCGAGGTTGTGACTCGCACAAAACGCCGTAGCAGGATCGCAGTCGATGGCCTTGACCGGCAGCGATTGGCTCAGCCCAATCGCGTCGCCGCCAATGCCACAACAAAGGTCGAGGCACGCGCCTTGGCCAGCGAAGCGAGTCGTTTTGTAGCGGGCGATCCACTCGTCGGTTGCTTGTTCGTAACCCTTGCGGGTGAAGAACATCGCGCCCGCACGCGAGAACTTTTCGCTTGCTCGCTTTCGCAGTTCCACCAATTCGACCGCGAGCCTTGCCCGCTCGACCGTCGTTTGTTTGCGGAGTGTGGTTGAGAGTTTGAGGCGATCGACGCTCGTTTCGTTGAGATTCGCCAACAGTCGCTGCGTCGCCGTCGAAGCGAGCCACTCCCAATCGGTCAAGTCGGTCTGTTCGTCACATTCGGGCGTCACGCGGTGATAATCCTTAGCGGCGTTAGCGAACGAACCTGTGATTGCGAAACCGACAATGGCAGCGATTGCAGCGAACGCGGCTCGCATGTTGGTACGGTGCTGCAGTGATGGACGATACTTACCAATACGCATGGCTTTCGCGATTACCCATGCAACTGGCACCACGCTCGCACATCGCAAACGGAGGAAAGTTTGATGGCACGACCCGTTATGTTAGCTGGCCTGTTGGGGGCGGCGGTAGGTGTCCCCTACGTCGTGAGCCAAGGTCCGCAAGGTTTTCCCGCGTTCCCCAGTCTGTCATCAACCGATTCGTCGTCGCAATCGATGGCCTGGTCGCCCAACTCGCAGCAGCCATTTGTCTTGCCCGACTTTGAGAACTTGGGGCCGAAGTCTGAGGTCTATCGTCATCCGGCACCGCTGGCGGGTGTGCCGACCCATTCACTGGCCGAAGTGCTACGAATGGACATCACGAAAGAATGGGTCTATAGCCGGTGGACTCGCAAGAGCACCGGGCTCGCCGATCCCGAGCTGTTTGGTATCCGCGTACCTCTCGTGACCGGTACGCGGATGGTTGACCTCGCCGGATCGCTTTCTTACTTTTTCGACAATTACGGAGTGCTACAGCGGATCGAGTTTCACGGCACGACAGCCGACACAACCGAACTGGTTTCGCTGCTGCGAACCAACTACGGATTTCAGCCCGACGCGCTCTCTCCCGCTGGCGACCAACGTTTCACAGTGGCGGGATCGAAGGGGGTCGAGAGCTACCTGCGGACAAGTCCTTCGGGTGTGCTCTGGGGCAATCAGCCTCACAAGAGCTTTGCAGTCGACCTAGTAATGAATCGGCCCGGGTCGGGTCGCGTTGCGAATCCACCTATCCCGAGTCTCGACGAACTGGTTCCCGATCTTGCCTCGGCGAAACCAAAGCCCTCGGCGAATGGTGGCCAACCGGTCTTCCCGGGCGAATCAGTGGTACCGACGGCGAGCGAATCGTCCACCGCCCAAGCCGCCGCGACGGCACCCAAAGAGCCGCCGCCACAGATTGAGTCGGTTGTCGACGAGTTCGGTTTTCGCGGCCGTCGGCCCACGTCGCGCTGGCCGAACTGATTTCTGAAAAGGACGTCGCGGAGGTAGCCGAGGACTCATTTCATGCGTACGCAACGGGACAGGATCACGGGATCAGCGAGATTTACCAAATGATCGGAACCCAAAATCAACTCACTGCGGCAAGGCAACTAGCGCTGCTTGCTCGTTCTTTATCTTGTCGATCCTGCCAATCCGGTAATCCTGTCCCGCTTCGAGTGACCACAACGAGCGCTCCGCTAACCGCACGAACTCCTCTTCGTTTTCCGTTCATGTTACGATTGTACGAATGGTGCACGAGCTTTTTTCTGTTCGCCGGGCCGAAGTCAACGAGCGCGATTGGGCGCTGAGGCTAGCGCTGCACGAACTCGACCGCGACCAACAAGCGTCGCTCGTCGATTCGCTGCTGCCGATTGCCGCCCAGGGGATCGATCCGCTGGCAACACTCACCGTTGGCTGCTGCGGACGGCGTGTTGAGTCGGCCGCCTGGGTGCAACCGATGATTGGCAAGTCGGGAGCGCTGTGGATCGGAACTGCGCGAAACGATGATAACCCACAACTGATGAAACAGACGGCCGAACTGGCGCTACGCACCTCGGCCGCCTTCGATCTCGAGATCGTGCAGGTACTGGCCGATCCGGTCGACTCACAGCGACCCGAATTGCTGCGTTCGCTTGGCATGACGGAGCTTGCCCAACTTCACTACTTTGAATGGCACGTCGAATGGCAGTTGCCCGAAGCGTCGACTCTGCCGCTGGAGTTTGTCGGGCGTGCTGAGGATCGTCGCGATCTGTTGTGCGACTTGGTCGCCGATTCTTATGCCGAGACACGCGACTGCCCCGCCCTGAGCGGGCTGCGTAGCATTCGCGCAACAATCGAAGGTTATCTCGCGGCCGGTGACTACGATCCGAATTTATGGTTCACTGTCAACTGCGAAGGCGAGCCGGCGGCTCTACTGCTGCTAACTCCCTATCTCGAATTGCGGCAATGGGAGCTGACCTACCTGGGAGTTGTCCCCCGCTGGCGAGGTAAAGGGATCGGCCGCGCGCTGGTCGCTCGCGCACAGCAACTCGCGCGCGAGGCACTCATCGACCGCATCGTGCTCGCAGCCGATGCTGCGAACGAACCGGCGACACAGCTCTATAAGAAACAAGGCTTTCGTCACTGGGCCGATCGCGTCGCGTGGTATGTGGTGCCCCCGGCGCGCGGCGCATGAGAACAGGTTTTCCACGCGCGCGGGCAAAAAGTTTTTGCGACATCAGTGTCGCGCGCGATGATTCTGTGCGTAAATCGCCGTGTTAATTTTCTGTGAACGAGTGGCATGGAATTAATCTTGCCAAGACCCTTTGACATCGCTGCTAGCACTCTTAGAATCGGCTCTCCGGGTGACGGAAATGGACCTCGTTGGCTGGTGGACCTCTCGGTCACCCGTTTGCTGGCGAGACTCTTCGGGTGACATAAATCACGATTGTTGTGGCCTGTGCCACGCTCGACACTTTCACGATGTGAGTGTCGTGAGGATGGTGGTTCGCGCATAGGGAGACGGCAGGAAGTGCTCAAGGAAGATTGGACGCATGACGCGCAATTGGGACAGCAGTTTGCCGGCGTGATCGGGCTAAGTAGCTTTGCGATGTGGTTTCCCCACAACGCCCGGCTGTCGGCGACCGGTCATCTTGTGACGATCGCCACCGACAGCAGTTTTCTCCGCGATGTGGTGAGGACTAACATGGACGACGACCTCAGGCGAGCAGCCAAACAAATCTTCGGCGCAGGCAGCACGGTCCGCTATGTCGTGAGCGAGCTCAAGCCTGCTGGGCCAGAGCAGACAAACACCAAGCCGGTTAAACAATCGACTCAAAGCTCGCAAGTGGAATCTGCGGCCACCAAGAACTCGATCGCGAAGCCTAAGTTAGGACAATCTCCAGCGGCGCAACGATTGGCTCCAGCGGCGCAACCACTCTCGGTCGGTGGTGGCTCGTTCGACACATTCGTCACGGGCGAAGCCAACCGCTTTGCCTTTGAAGTCGCTCGCCAAGTCGCGCGGCGAGGCACGATGGGCACACCGGTAACGCTGCTAGGCGACTGCGGCAGTGGCAAGTCGCACCTGCTGGCCGCGATTCGTGACGACTATCGTCGTCGTTTTCCAAAGTCACGGGTGCTATTGCTCACGGCCGAACAGTTCACGACCGGATTTTTGGGAGCCCTCAATGGTGGTGGCTTGCCAAACTTTCGCCAGAAGCACCGGGGGGTCGATCTCTTGATCGTCGACAACTTGCCTTTCTTCGTCGGCAAACGGGCGACGATCGAAGAACTGCAATACACGATCGACACGGTTTTGGCGGACGGTGGCCAAGTTGTGCTCGCGAGCAGCAAGCCGCTTGCTGAATTGTCACAGCTTGGTAGCGAAATGATCTCGCGTTGTGCGTCGGGACTGACCTGCGATCTGGGGCTCCCCGATGCGGCTGCGCGCAAGTCGATCATCAGCCAGCTTTTTGCGCGTCACGAAACGCCCGTCGATGAAGATGTTATTAGCGTGCTCGCCAGCGGGCTCGCGACAGGTGTTCGAGAAATCATGGGGGTGGTGAATCGACTCGCGACGCAGCATACGCTGCTAGGTGACATCATCGACCGCCCACTCGCCGAGCGAGTCGTTGGACAGGCGAACCGCCACGCTCGCCGCCCCGTGAAACTCGACGACATTCAGCGCGTCGTCTGCGACTTTTTTGGCGTCGACGGTAAAGCCTTGCGAAGCGACGATCGACACAAATCGGTCAGCCAACCGCGGATGCTGGCGATGTGGCTCGCTCGCAAATACACGCAGTCGGCCTGGCGCGAGATTGGCAGCTACTTCGGCGGTCGCAGCCATAGCACGGTCATCTCGGCACATCGCCGAATCGAAACACAACTCGGCCGTGCGAGTGAAATGCGCATCGCTGGCCAGCCTTGGCAGTTGCACGAAGCAATCGAACGGCTCGAAGCAGCATTGCGAACTGGCTAAGGATAGCCCGCGAATTAACTTGCCGATTTCGCAAACTGCCCCGACATTTTCTACCGGTCGTTGTTTAATTAACCGCCACGACGCAAAGAGCGCCAAGTATACGGCGGAATTGGCGCGACCGCTCTCAATCAGAACCAGCAGTGAACTGCCAAGTCTATCGATCCTCGCGCGTACTTGCCTCAAAGAATCAATAGATGGCCGTTTTGCCATTGAAAACAGCATTGGTAACGCTGAGTTTTTGACGCAAGGGTGTCAATAAGCAGGTTACTTTGGCGAGCCTTTTCGCTGTGCTCGTGGCGCTCGCCGCGTCGTGGCGGTTTTTCCTTAGCTCACCGATTTTCAAATCGCTCCCGGTTGTTTGTGAAAAATATCGCAATCGAAGTAAGGAAGTTGTTGGCCAGCCATTCCTAACCGTCGAGTGCAGAACCAGTTAGTCGCCGACCGCGAATGTCGTCCCACGGCAACAAGGCAATCGCGATCACCACGAGGTTCGCGATCCAAAACATCATCAGGTTGAACGCGGTTCCTTCGCGGAAACCGTAGGCGTGGAGCCCGATGCCGAGGCCGTTGGTGCCGAACCAACTCCACGAAGTGATAATGTTGCCGCCGATGGCGAGCAGTGCGATTCCGCGATGGCCAGCGAGTCCGCCCCAGCGGGCATGGAGCACGACCGCGTTCCAGAGCACAACCAGCAGCGCGCCGTTTTCTTTCGGATCCCAGCCCCAAAAACGGCCCCACGAATCGTCGGCCCACAGTCCACCGAGCACAGTACCGACGAAGCTGAAGAGAATCGCAAAGCAAACGGTGCCATAGATCATGCGGCTGAGCTGTTGTTCTTGCTGTCGATCGAGCAAGCCAAGAATCTGGTGGAAGATGACCCGCGCAATGCCGAACGCACCGGCCATGACGGTCGTCGCGTAGCCAAGGTTGATGGTTGTGACGTGTGTTGCCAGCCAAAAGTTAGTGTCGAGCACCGCCTGTAACACGGTGAACGTATCGCCATCTTGCGAGAGAAAATGACCGACGAGCAGCGTACAGAATCCGACGCTCGCGGCAACAAAACTGCCGATGCCGAGTCGATAGATCACCTCGAACACAACACCGAGCAACACACAGGCCCAACCGATGCAGATGGTCGTGTCGTAGAGGTTCGTAATCGGCGGCCGGCCCGAGATGATCACACGCTGCCAGATGGCAAAGGTATGAAAAAGCAGCGTCGTGCAGATAATACCGAGGGCAATTTGCGACAGCGTGCGATGCCAGCCAAGCCACGAGAGGCAGGCGAACAGAAAGGCAACGAGGTACATGACGGCAGCGACGTAAAACAACGTTGCGCCGTTGAGCCACTTTTCGAGGCCAACGATGTTCATCCGCAATTGTTCGGAAACTTTCAGCTCGGCGACGACTTCGGCGTTAGACGGATCATTGAGCGATTGCTCGTAGTCGTAAGCGTGTTGTTTGAGCTTCGCGACAGCCGCGTTGAAACCTGCGACGTCGTCATCGGCGTACGATGCAATCAGGTTTTGCATAGCCTGGGTTGCTTTGTTGACCGGCAGGTTGCGCATTTGGCTGATTGGTTCGATTAGTTTGGCGGCGAAGTAAGTCTCCCAAGGCTCGCCGGCCGCAGTCGGTACGACCGGTTGAGGCGCGCCGACTTTTCGCAAGTGGTCGGCCAAGCCAATGGCGCGTTGCACTTGCTGCATTGCGTCGGCCCCCCCTTCGATAGTGGGCGTGCTGAACGAATTGCCGAGGTCGACGAAGTGCCCCCTTTTCTCCCACACTTCGATCAGCTTTTTCTCGTAGGTCGTGAGGTCTTCACCCGCTTCGCGCTTCTGGTAGGCGGCCTCGGCCGAGTCGCGGAGGTCGGCAATGTGTTTCTCGATCTCCAGGTAAGAGTAGCGGAAGAAGCCGGGACGCGGCTCGAGCTTGAGGTCTTCGAGCACTTCGAGATTTTCGATACGGAAGACCGGATAGTCGGCCGCGGCCGGTTTGCCCGCCATCAGATCGAGCAACCAGCGCGTGGCGGTGATTTTCTCGCCGGCAGTTCCTTTACCCGCGGCCCCTTCGCTGTCGTCCGAATCGCTTGGCACTTGAGTAGGAGCCTCTTGGCGGGCCGTGAGGTATTGCAGCGACACCCGCGCGAGTGTGTCGAACGGTTTCACGCGGCCACTGTCGAGCACGGGGAGTTCGCCAAACGCTTCGATGTGCATTTCGCCCTCGTTGTCGGCAAGGGGAACCATGGCATAGGCAAACACGCCAATGGTCGCGAGTGAAGCGACGGCCGGTGCGATGTACTGCGTCCACCCGGTTGCTGGCGTCGAGTGGTCTGCGTCGTAGGCGACTTGCGCGTTGACACGGCGCTGTAGGAACTTCGTGAGCGCGATGCCAAAGTGCCATACCATGCCCAGTAACACCAACATGCAACTAATGTAAGGCAACATGTAGCCTTCGTTTTTTGCGACTTGCAGGATGGTCGTCTTCTCGGTTTTCTCAAAACTCTGTTGATAGAACGTCTCGCCCCGGTAGCGGAGCGGGTTGTTCATCCAAATCGTGGCCGTTCGCGAGGCAAGCGCAGGATCGTTGATCTCAACGATCGACTTATAGCTCTTTGGCGTTTCGGTACCGGCATAACGAGTGAACTCGAAGTCGATGAGTTTCAGCTCGAACGGGCGATAAATACGCCGCAGGCGGAGACCGACTTCGTATTGCTTGCCACGGACGTCGACCGGTTGCAGATTGAACTCAGCAAGCCGAGCACCTGGGACGGCGATCCAGTCGTCGAACGAAGTCGAGACGAGATAGGTGCCGAGCGATTGGCCCGATTCCTTATCGAGCAGTTCGACGTAAGCGCTAGGCAGATCGAGATCAATACCACTACTGCCGGTCGCTTTGGGCTCGGCGGCGGCAGCGATCGATTTGCCGACGCCCACGGTTGCCGGAGTTTGTCGCTTGAGTGGGGTGATCGATGAGTTTGCGAAGTAGTCGATGACACGAATGTCGACGGGCAGCAGCGGACTGCTTATCACGTTTCCCGACTTGGCCGCGCTCGCCAGCAGGGTATCGTCGACCACCATGTGTTTGTCGGTTTCGTTGCCCGATCGATCGACGATCACTAGCTCGGCATTGCGGCTATCGACGCTGAAGTTGGACGACTGCCCTTCGGTGATTCGCATTTGCGACTCATCGGCTGCCATGCCGGTGTAGAACTCGTGTGCCATTAGCACCAACACACCGGCGTGCAACAGCACCACCCCCGCACGACGGTGAAAGACGAGCCAACACCCACCCAGCACGACACCCCCGGCGACGGCGGCTTGAGCCAGCATCCACACAATCCGCATCGCTTCGGGCGGAATCGTCCAGTCACCAACGGCCAGACCACCGGCCACGATCGACAGCAAAAGGTTGGCCGCTGCGAGCACCAGCCAGTCGCCCGTTCGTAGTTTACCCCAGCGCAGCGCAAGCCAAATCGCCCCCCCGGCCGCGACCGCCACCGTGGCCGCTTTTATCGCAAACCACAGCCAATAGGTAGTCGACTCCGCAAGCGTGCCCACTTGAGTTTCGTCGAGCCAACTCAGCGTAACCCAGCCAAGGGCAAGCGTCCCGAGCGCTGTTGTCGCGAGCCCGGCCAGCAGTCGCGTACCGCTGGCCGTCACCTTAAAGCGGAGCGTGTGGGCGGTCAGCAAATTAATGGCCATCGCGGTGCCGATGAGATAGCCGCCAGGAAACCAAAAACCAGCGCTCGACACATAGTCGAGGTGGTTTTCGGCCGCACGGAAGGCGTTATAGAAATCGGCGAATGCTTGGAACTCGATCCATGCCCACCAAACGCGAAAATAACCATCGCGGACGACATACCAGATGCCGTGTTCGACTTGCGCAATCGTCCCCGCGAAGACCAGAAAAATGAGCATCGAAAGCAGCACAACGGCCAATCGCAGCGAAGCCAGCGCATCGCCAATCATTGCGAGTGGCGATCGTACCGCGCGCGATTCACTCGGTTTTGCCGGCTGGAATCCTTCGCGGCTCGACATTCCGGAAGGGAGTGAAGGAGCTGAATCAATCGTTGCCATGCGTGGCTATTCCGCAGTTTGTGGTTTGAACTTGATAGTAGCGAGCCACTCTTCGAAGGTCGGCTGTTCGGCCTTGACTGCCGAGGCTTCGCCGTTGAGTTTGAAGAACCAGATCACCTCATTTTGATCGAGCATCGCGACCGCAATGCCGATCTTTGGTTTCTGTTCGGCGGGGCCATCTGCTTCGGCTGGCGCTTCCGCCTCGGGAAAAAGCACGATAAGTTTGGCGGGCTTTCCATCGATTTCGATGTCGGTCATCGAATCGTCAACTTCGTCGGCTGTGATGTCAGCCAAGCCGACTTGGTCGCGCCAGCGATTGATGTTCCAAAGTTTGTCGGACATTTTGCCAGCGGCGGGGAACTGTGTGACCGCCACCTCGGCACCAGGCTGCTTCGTAGCAAATATGGCCATCGTCATGGGCCGGGTTTGGGCACGACTCCAACCATCAGGGAGTGCGCTCGTAAATGGTTCGGACGCTGGTGGCTGCGCAGCAACCTGCGGCTGAACGGGTGGCAGCGTCGCGGCCGGTTGCGCCGGTGGCTTCGGCATGTTTGCAAAGGGTGGCATGGCCATTTGGCCTGACCCACTGCCAGTGAGGTCGACCATCAGAATAGGCGAAGTCGCGTCACCGATTAGCTTGGCGTGGTCCGAGACTTCGCGTGATTCCTCGGCCGGCAGCCCCATCTGGCCCCGCCAACGGTTGACGTTGTCTTTCACGTAGGCGGCAAAATCTTCGTCCGAATTCCCTTGGTATGGAAGCTTGCTAATCGACACTTCGAGTCGCTTGTCATCGGCCGGAGCGATTAAGGTGGCATAGCGAAACTCGTTTCCTGGCTGTTCGGACCAGTCTTCGGGCAGCGTCCATTTGATGGTTTCGCCGATTGCTTCCAGCGATTTAACGAGCGTGTCGAATGATGTGGCTACTTTGCCAACGCTCTCTTCGTCGCCCGTAAGTTTGACGAACCACATCTGCGAACCGCTTGGCACCATCGCGGCCAGCATTCGCTGTTTGGCCGCTGCTGCGGCAGGTGGCTCAGGCGACTCATCGGTCGCGACGGCCCGTTTGTCGACGTCGTAACTGCGGATACCGCCGTCGCCCGTGCCGCAACCGGCAAGCGCCAACAAGCCACACACGAAGGTTATCGAGACAGTGGGACAAATACGCATCATCAGAGATACCCCGGGGCAGGATGTGCCAGCCGCGCCAGGGCGGGCACATGGTTGGGTCGATACCCCTCGATTATATGGCCCACATTGAACGCGGGTACACCCCGATCGAGTCGACTGTGACGATCTGTCGCAGCGAATTCGCCGATGGGCGGTAACAATCGACTAGAAAAACAGCCCGGTGAGGCCATCGATCAGCGAACTATTCAGTGCGTAGGGCTCTTCCCAACTCCACATATTGCGAACGATGTCGAATACCATGATGCCGCACAGCGCCAACAACAGCACGCAGGTGCTCAAGAAGAAAACGACCCCCCCGCCGAATGGAACCTCGGCCTGTGCTTGAGCCGCAGCACCCAGCGCCGCTGGCGTGGCCATCGCGGCGGGTGCGAAACCGGCGTCGGTCCCGAGCAAGTCATCGGCTTGCTGAGATTCCTCGAAAGCATCGAGGGCGATCACTTGCGAGCTGTCTTCTTCGTCTTCGACCGCTTCGTTTTCATTGACGGGCGTAAGCTCGAAACCGCCGTCGCCCAGACCCGCACCGCTGCTTCCCATGGCGAACGAGCCGCCGATTTGCGAACCGACAATCGACGAACCACCGATTGCCGAACCTAAATCAAAGGAACTGCCAATCGCCGAACCGGCCAGCGAGGGGTCGTCGAGCGCGAGCCCGCTGTCGGATGGCGAGAGATTGATGCCACTGTCGGCACTGCTGAGCGTGATGTCGCTACCGTCACCGAGCACGAAGTCGTCTTCGTCGTCGTCGAGCTCGAGCGCGGAGAGTCCCGTCAGCCCGGCATTTTTCTTCTTGTCGCTTCCTTCATCGAGATCGAAATGGCTCGCGCCGGTACCGCTCCCTTCGATGTCGAGTGCTGAGAGACCGGTTAGTCCCGCGTCGCTTGTGGCTGCGAGCCCGAGATCGCTGGCCGAATCACTGCCAAGTTGCAAATCACTTGTTTCGGGAGCCCGCTGAGCCTGAGCCGCTTTCTGCGCGGCGGCAATGTCACCGGGTGCGAGCACACGGCTCGACTCGGCTTCGAGGTCGAGTTCGAGTTCGTCGAGGTCATCGAAACCCGATGTCAACGCGTCGTCGCTTCCGCTGGCAAGTGCGAGTTCGCCAACGTCGACTTCTGAAGCGAGTCGCACGTCGCTCACTCCGGCATTTGCCTCTTTTAGTTTGAGGTCGGAGTCGTCGTCTTTATCGAGTCCGAGCTCTGCGCGGCCAATGATCGTGCTGGGCGGGCGGTCGCTATCGCCGAACTCAGGTTCGCTAACCAAGATCGACTCTTCGTCGTCATCGAGACTCTCATCAAGCGACAATTCAAGGTCGTCGCCTACCATGGCCGATTTGGTTTCGGGCGACTCGGTCTCGGTCGTGTCGCTCGGTTCATCAGAGGCGACCGGCTCGAGATCGATGCCGCTCATCTCGGTGGCACTCAAGTCGGAGCCGTCGCCGGCCAAGTCGAGTTCAAGCTCGTCTACTGCTGCGATGTCGCTTCCCTCACTCGTCTGGTCGTCGGTCTCTTCGAGCAAGATGAGATCGTCGTCACCCGTGTCGGCAAGTTTCAATTCACTGAGTGGATCGGTTAGTGGGCTTTCGTTAGCCGAGTCGTCGTCGAACGACAGCTCGCCCAAATCAAGGTCGCTATCGAGATTGCTATCGAGGTCAAAGTCCATATCGATGCTGCTACCAGCGTCGATTTCTGGCAGACCTTCTTCCGAGAGTCGATCGATGTCTTCGCTGCGAAATTTCCAACTCGCCCCATCTTTATACGCGCGCAAGGCGTTGGCCTCGCGAAGGGCGTTCAGTTTATCGGGGGCAACGCCAAGTTGCTCGGCGGCTTCGTCGAGTGGTATGAACTTCTGAGACATGCGGTATTTTCTGTGCGAGAGCCCGAAAACGAGTCGAATAACGAGACGGCTGACCGACCAAGTGGACTGTCAAATCAAAAACTTCGGGTGCCGCTGGCTCCGCCAGTGTCACGTCAGCAGTAACTTCCACTGGCTAAGCCAGTGGCACACAAACCTAATTATCAGCTTTGACAGACCACTCGGCGAGACTCTCCTTTATTCTAAGTACCCAGTCGCTGCAATCAAGCTAAATCCCCACGCGGCCGGGGTTGGGGCTGGACCTATGTTCGGCACAATCGGCAAAACAGGGGCGGCGACCCCGTGCGACTCTTGAGTCGCCAATTCGACCGACTAAGCTCATGGTTATGACGATCCAAAGTGCCCTCGATCCGACCGACCGCATGGCTGCCGCCGTTTCGTTTGCCGCGATGGCGGGCGAAGTGACCCTTCGCCACTTTCGTTCCGATGGTCTGACCGTCGATCGCAAACAGGACAAGTCGCCCGTCACTGTTGCCGATCGCGAGGCCGAGCAACTGCTGCGGAAGTTGATTCTCGAGAGTTTTCCGGGCGACGGCATTGTCGGCGAAGAATTTGGCGAACACCCGGGAACCTCGGGCTATTGCTGGATTCTCGACCCTATCGACGGTACCAAGTCGTTCATCCACGGGGTTCCCCTCTACACGACTCTCATTGGGCTTTTGGAGATTGGCGACAGACCAATCGATCAAGGCACACCGGTCGGCGGCGTGATTCACGCGCCGGCGGTCAACGAAACCGTTTGGGCGACCCTCGGCGGCGGAGCCTGGCATAGTCATGGCAACGCTGACGTCAAACCGTGCCGCGTCAGTGCGACCAAAGTGCTGAGTGAAAGCTTGCTCGTCACGAGCGAAGTCGAAACCTTTGCCGATGGCCGGCCGACCGACCAAACCGACATTTTTCTTGCCCTGCAATCGGCGACACGGCTCGTCCGCACCTGGGGCGACGGCTATGGCTATATGATGGTCGCCACCGGTCGGGCCGAAGTCGCCATCGATCCGAAAATGAACCTCTGGGACGCCGCCGCACTGCTGCCGGTCATCGTCGAAGCGGGGGGGCACTTCATCGACTGGAATGGCAATCCCACCGTCCACGCGGGCGAGGCCATCGCCACCAACGGGTTCGTCACCGACGAAGTGCTCGCCATCACGCGGGGTTAATTTTGGCTGGCTTTGCGTCTCGATAAGGCAAGCCGTCATTCCCGCCCGTCCGTTATTCCAGCGCAGGCGCGAATCGAGATCGAAAGCGTCGCGATTGGATTCCCGCCTGCGAGGTTGTGAAAAAATGGGACTGGCTCCGCACCTAACTGAGTACGCGCGACGCAGCGGTTCAAAGTGCGGTGCCTGTCCCACTTTTTCACACGCGAGTGCAAAGTGAATAAATGGGACTGGCACTACGGATGATGGCAATTGGCGGGCCAAAGCCAATGCGCCGTAGAGCCATTCCCATTTATTCACAGCCTCTGTGCGGGAATGACGAAATCGACCGGAGCCGACCGGCTTCATTCCATTGAATTGCTCGGATCGATTGCCGTCGCATCAGCATTCGACTCCTCGCGGGTCCATTCCTTCCATCCCCGACCGGCGAGTTGCGGCTCGAAGTCGTTGCGGCCTGCGAGCTTGGCGATCTCGCGAACACACCGCAAGGCGAGCTCCGCGACCAATGCGTTGTTCCCTTGTTGCCCCTGATACTCGCTCAGGTCAATCGGCTCGCCGACGTGGATTTTTACGCGTGCGAACTTAAACAGCGGTCTCCACGGAACCGGGTGGTAGGGGGCGTCTTCGATGTAGCAGGGAATGACCGGCACGCCGGCCGACAAGGCCACGGCAATCGCTCCGGGCCTGATCGGTTTCATAAACTCGTCTCCCTTGTTGACATTCCCTTCGGGCATCATGCCGACCAATTCGCCCGCTTTCGCGTAGCGTATCGCCGCCTTGAGCGCACCGATGTCATGCCCCGTTTTCTTGATGCTAATCGTCTGAAGGCCGCCAAGAATGCGGCCCAAGAAACTCTCGGGCGGATAGAGGGCCGCCACCATCCAGTGAATCGGCCGCCGCCCGGCCGCGTATTGAATGAAACAGGGGTCGACGCTGCAGCGATGGTTCCCAATCAGCACAGCCCCCTGCCCTGCCCCAATGGGCAGCTTCTTCGGACCCTTCACCCGCCACACGAACCAGCAGAGCAATAAGTTCACGTGGTAGAAAAACCACTGAGTCATGCTCAGGCGGCGACGCGGCGGACTCGACATCAGCGAAACTCCGAATGAAAGGCGGTGATTATCTGTCGCCGGATTGGCAACACTTCGGTGCGCCGTCGCAAATGCCCCATTCTGTACCATCGGCCAAGAATTTGCAGCGGCACATCGGCCCCTGCGATGCTGGCTCAACGAGGGTAGACTCTGGTCGACGTGCCAACTTCGGTTCGCTGAATCGCCCCCTGCCAGCCCCTTAAATCTGCCTCATGCCTCGCCAATCGATTCTTGTCGCCGTCGCGTTATTGCTCGCCGGCTGCACACGCACGCCCAACTCGCTCCCAGCCGTCAGCACGCCCAACCCTGCGCCGCTCCAAATTGTCAGTTGGAACGTCGAATCGGGGGGAGCCAAACCGAACGTCATTGCCAAGCAACTCGCCGAGTTGCCCCCTTGCCAAATCTTCGCCCTGCAAGAGGTCGATGGCGACGACATTGGTCGCTACGGCGACGCCATTCGCGCAGCCCACGGCAAATCGTTCCGTTACCTCGCCAGCTACACGGGCGACCGCGACCGGCTCATGATTGCCTTCGACGACGACCGCCTCGACCTCATCGAGTCGCGCGAACTGTTCGAGTTCGGCGATCGTGTGCTGAACAACTGGCGACACCGATCGCCCCTCGTGTGTCTGTTCCGCGACACAACGACCGACGAGCAGTTTTACTTCGTGACGGTCCACCTCGCCCGCGGCGACGAAAAATTACGCACCACTCAGGCCAAAGGCCTCGCCGCCTGGGCCGCCACCAACGGCAAGCCAACCATCGCCGCCGGCGACTTCAACTTCGACTACAATTTCGACGACCAAAAAGGGAACGAAGGCTTCGACGCCATGCTCGCCGATGGCACTTTCACCTGGGCCAAACCCGCCAAGCTGGTCGACACCAACTGGTGCGACGACGACCGCGACGGCACCGACGACTACCCCAACAGTTGCCTCGACTTCGCCTTCACCGCGAACATGCCCGCCGGCACAAAAGCCACCACCGAAGTCATCGTCCGCGAGGGAGACTTTCCCGATGACAATTCGACGAGCGATCATCGGGCGCTGTGGGTGCGGGTGGAGTGAGGGACTAAGCCAACCAGCGAGCGCATAAAAAAGGTCGCGGTGCCGAAGCACTGCGACCGGACGCTCCGTGGAGCGTGGCCTACGAATTTCTTTTCTTGTTACGAAAAGGCGCGGGCCGGGGTTGGTTACACTGTTCATTAGTTTACGATGCTCGTTTTCCCCGTCAAGGAGTTGCGGAAAAAATGGCAACGACGCTTGGACTCGACCTTGGCCCTAATTCCATCGGTTGGGCACTCATCGAAGATGACGAAGCAAACTCTCGCCTTGTCGATATGGGCGTGCGCGTCTTTCCTGAAGGAGTCGATGCTTTCGACACTTCCAAGGAGAAATCACGCAACGAAGATCGTCGCATCAAGCGTGGCATGCGTCGGCAGATTGCCCGACGGGCCCGCCGCGAGCGCCGTCTTGCCGATGCACTCATCACCGCTGGATTGTGGCCGGCCGATCCAGCCTTGCAAGAAGCAGAACTAGCGAAGAATCCGTACGAACTCCGTGTGCGGGCGCTCGACGAGCCAATTACCTTTCACGAACTCGGTCGAATCATTCTGCACATCGCTCGGCGACGCGGGTTTCTGTCGAACCGCAAGAGCGACGCCGGCGACAAAGAAGCTCAGGGAATGCTCGCCGAAATCCAAGAGAATCAGCAGATTCTCGACTCTGGCGAATTCCGCACCGTTGGCGAAATGCTCTATCGCAAGCTCGCTGCCCTCGACCATTGCCACCGCCGCGAAGACGATCACATTCGCAACCGGCACTTGTCGCGCAGGCAAATGGCTGACGAGATGATGACTATCTGGCAATGCCAAACACAACACCACCCGCAGATCGTCACTCAGGCGATATTATTCGGCGAACTTGGGCCGCAATATTCCTTGAACCCGAGAACCAACTTACAAGAACTGAGTTTGAGTCCACGTCGGTCGATTGCCCGCGTTTCACACCAACGGACCGGCAAGTCCGATTGCCAAATGTTCGGTTTGTTCGGCATCATCTTCTTCCAGCGAAAACTCTATTGGCCGAAAAGCGTTGTTGGCCTTTGCGAATACGAGCCCGGTCAAAAACGCTGCCCGCGCGCCGACCGATTGGCCGACGAGTTTCGCATCTGGCAAGAAATCAACAACCTTCGGTTTGTCATCGACGGCCAGGAGGAACGCCTCAGCGACGAACAACGAAAACTTGCGTACAGCTTACTGAGCGTTAGGAAGGAAGTGACGTTCGACCAGCTTCGCAAGAAGCTCGGGTTTCTCGATTCGCTGCGTTTCAACCTCGAACGGGGCGATCGCTCGAAGCTCAAAGGAGCGGTCGTCGACGTTGCGATTGCCGCAGTGGTTGGCAAGGAATGGCACGGACGCGACGATGCCGAGAAAACTCGCATCGCGCGCCTGATTGCCAACGACGACGTCGACGAAAATCACAAGCTTAGCAAGTTGCAATCGTTTGCGTTTACGCTCGATCAGGCTGAATCGCTACTTGCGATCGACCTGCCTACTAAGTATCTGGGGGTCTCGCGGCGGGCAATCGAAAAGCTGCTGCCGCACCTGCGCCGCGGTCTCGTGCTGCAATCGGCCACCGATCCCGAGCAAAGCGCTATCCATGCCGCGGGTTATCTCCGTCGCGACGAGTTGCAGCGTCGCCTGTTCGACGAATTACCCGATCTGTCGCGCACCAAGGCAGGCGACTGTCGCATTGGCGATATCCCCAACCCGGTGGTCAAACGCGCGCTCGTCGAACTCCGCAAGGTCGTCAATGCCATCATTCGCGAATACGGAAAACCTGACGCGGTACACATCGAGATGGCTCGCAACGTGCAAGTGGGAGCCGACCGCCGCAAGGAAATGTCGAAGAAAATGCGCGACCGTGAGAAGCTCCGCGACGCAGCGGCCGCCGAAGTCCGCAAAGCGGGTGTTGCCGTGCGTCGCGATTCGATCTTACGCCAACTGCTCTGGGAGCAGCAGTCGTACGATTGCGTGTATTGCGGGAAAACAATCAGCCAGCACCAGCGATTCGACGGGGCAACGGACATCGACCACATTTTGCCCTACTCGCAATGCCTCGACGATTCGCAGATGAACAAAGTTCTCGTCCATCGCGAGTGCAATTCAGCGAAAGGTCAGCGAACGCCCTACGAATGGCTTGCCGGCTCAAATCCGAAACAATACGACGAAGTTGTCCAAAAAGCCGACTCGCTGATGCGGGCCGGCAAAATGCCCTATGGCAAGTACAAGCGGTTCTTGCAGAAGCAAATCGACACCGACGGGTTCATTGCCCGCCAGCTTGTCGATACGGGCTACATCACGCGGGCAACGGTCGAGTATGTGCAATTGCTGTTTGACCAACCGAGCCGAGTACTGGGGCTACGCGGTCAGCTTACTGCCGAGTTGCGGTGGCAATGGGGGCTCGACACTATTCTCAGCGAGTTGCCCGATAGTCCCGCGTGGAGCGAAAACGCCGACTTGACCGGCGGCGAAAAAAACCGCGCCGATCATCGCCACCATGCTATCGACGCGCTCGTCGTGGCACTCACCAATCGCAAACGTTTGCACCGTCTTACCAAACTCTACAAAACGGGCGGTGCTCGCACGCACGGCGAAATCCTCGAAGACCCCTGGGACAACTTTAGGCCGTCAGTCGTCGAACGGGTCAAGTCGATCAACGTGTCGCACCGCGTGCAACGCAAGGTTTCGGGTGCCTTGCACGAAGAGACCTACTACGGAAAGGGAAATCGCGACCACGAATGGGTCGTTCGCAAACCGCTCGCAGCGCTCTCGGCCAACGAGTTCGAGAAAATTCGCGACCCTGGTATCCGACGACTTGTGCTCGACCGACTTCGCCAACATGGAATCGAGTTTGGCCGCGGCAAAAAGGTCGACGCCAACAAAATCAAGGAAGCTCTCGCGGGACTTACCATGCCGTCGGGCGTACCGATCAAAAAGGTCCGCGTATTGAAAGCCGAGCAGACGATTCGCCCTTTGCGCAAGACAACCCGCGACAATGCGTATGTGAAACCTGGTTCGACACATCACTTGTGCATTTTCGAGTATACCGAGAAGGGAAAAACCAAACGCGAGGCCGTGTTCGTAACGACCCTCGAAGCGATTCAGCGCATCCAGCGAAAGCAGCCAGTCATCCAGCGAACGCATCCCGACCGCCCCGATGCCAAGTTTGTCATGTCGCTGAGCGCAAGCGAACTTGTATTAGCAAACGTCAATGGCTCAAAGCGAACACTCAAGTTGCGAACTTCAGTTTCGACTGAGGAGAAAATGACTTTCCAGCTTATAGAAGACGCCCGTCGCGAGTATCAGAAAATAAACGCGAACAAGAACACGCTTTTTGACAAACTCAACGCTCAAAAAGTGACAGTCGACACGTTGGGTCGTATTCGCTGGGCGAACGACTAATCAAGAAAATACTGGAATTTACTAATCTCCGAATTACGATAAGACCGTGTCGGCGGAAATTGGACCGTACCACCACGGAGGGTTCTTTGACCCGCTCCGTGGCCCGTCATGATCAAACGCACGGTCGAAGTATCGCGCGAGCCCGCGCACCTCAAGGTGCGCTACGGTCAACTTGTTCTCACGCGCGACGGCAAAACCATCGGGCAGATGCCGTGCGAAGACCTCGGCATGGTTGTCGTCGACCATCCCCAAACCACCTATTCACACGCCGCCCTGGCCGAACTCGCCGAGGCGGGTGCCGTGCTTGTGGTCTGCGGGCACGATCACTTGCCGGTGGCAGCCCTATTGCCGCTGGCCGATCACTCGCAAGTCGTGTGGCGGCTTCGCGATCAACTTGCTGCCAAGCGCCCATTGCGCAAACAACTCTGGCGGCAACTCGTCGTCGCCAAGATTCGCGGACAGGCTCGCAATTTGTTGCCCGGATCGAATCCACGCAAGAAACTGTTCGCGCTCGCCCGCGAAGTAAAATCGGGGGATCCCGCCAACATCGAGGCTCAAGCGGCCAAGGTCTATTGGAGCAACTGGCTCGATGGCACTACCGATGATTGTGCTGCCGGCGGCGCGCCTTTTCGCCGCGATGCCGACGCTCGCGATCTGAACGCATTCCTGAACTACGGTTACGCCATCATGCGAGCAGCACTCGCCCGCGCGATCGTGGCCGCCGGCTTGCAGCCCAGCATCGGGCTGCATCACAGCAACCGCAGCAACGCGTTTTGCTTGGCCGACGACTTGATCGAACCGTTCCGTCCCTTGGTCGACGAACGTGTCCGCGATCTGCACGTGCGTGGCTACGACTCGCTTTCGCAAGAAGCCAAGGCCGAGCTGCTCGACCTGCTCACTTTGCGTCTGCGATTGGGCGACCAAATGGGGCCCTGCATGGTGATGATGCACCGCCTGGTGGCGTCGCTAGTGCGGTGCTTTGGGGGCGAAACCAAGCGAATTGACATTCCATACGCCGTTTCCAAATCGGCAGGCAGCGAGACCGAGCCATGCGACTTAGCGGATACCGAATGATGTGGGCGATCGTGCTATTTGACCTGCCGACCGACACCAAAGCCGCGCGGCGTGAGTACACGCTGTTTCGCAAGATGCTGCTGAGCGATGGGTTCCAGCAAATGCAGTATTCGGTGTATGCTCGTCCCTGCCCCAGCAAGGAGAATTTGGCCGTGCATATCCAGCGGGTCGAGCGTTCGTTGCCCCCCGATGGCGAAGTTCGCATTTTGGAATTGACCGACAAGCAGTTCGAACGGATGCGAGTTTTTTGGGGAAAACGCCGCACCGTGACCGAAGTACCACCATGTCAACTCGAGCTCTTTTAGTTGTGCGTACTCCTAAGTTGTTGTGCAGCATGGTGTTAGGTGGGGAGGCAGTGTAACCAATCCCGCCCCGCGACCAATCCGCAACCCGGGTTGTTGTTGTAGCTGGCGATCAGGAAGTGTAACCAATCCCGCCCCGCGACCAATCCGCAACGCTCGGGGCTGGCCGACGTCCACCTCGAAAAGTGTAACCAATCCCGCCCCGCGACCAATCCGCAACGAGGTGTCTGTTGAGGCATCAAAGCAAACAAGTGTAACCAATCCCGCCCCGCGACCAATCCGCAACGACGCGGACGCGGCGTGTGGATTTTTCCAAAGTGTAACCAATCCCGCCCCGCGACCAATCCGCAACCGTGGTTTCGTTTCGCGCGCTGCCGAAGGGAGTGTAACCAATCCCGCCCCGCGACCAATCCGCAACTTGCTTCGCATAGTTAGCTATCGTTAGCCAGTGTAACCAATCCCGCCCCGCGACCAATCCGCAACCAAGAATGCGGCGAAACGTGGCGCAGCGCGAGTGTAACCAATCCCGCCCCGCGACCAATCCGCAACGACGCGGCGGTTTGATGTTTCCAAGCGCGCAGTGTAACCAATCCCGCCCCGCGACCAATCCGCAACCTTGTTGGAGCGCGGTGTTCGGGTTTGTGGAGTGTAACCAATCCCGCCCCGCGACCAATCCGCAACCAAGAGTGAGCGGGGTAGCGTTTAGTGTGGAGTGTAACCAATCCCGCCCCGCGACCAATCCGCAACTCAGCGGTCCGGTTTGCGGTCCGCTTTTAAGAACCTATCGCAAAACCATAAGAACCAACTGATCGCTAGCATGCGTACATATCATCGAGCATTCTGTTCTTCTCAACGGCACGGAGGTGACGGGTATGAGGAAGGAGTTTCGAGGATCGAGTTGGCGGATGTCGGATGCATTTTGGCGGGCGATCGAGCCGCTGTTGCCCAAGTACAAGCGATCGCCCTATGGCGGTCGTCCACGCGTCGATCGCCGCAAAGTGATGGATGGCATCTTCTACGTGCTGCGGACTGGCGTGCAGTGGAAAGCGTTGCCACCTCAATTCGGCAGCGGCAGCACGGTGCATCGCTACTTTCAAGAGTGGACGCAACTCGGCGTGTTCGGCAAAGCCTGGCGGGCGATGTTGAAACGTTACGACCGGCGGAAAAAGATCGGCTGGAACTGGCAAAGTGTCGAC
>JBGSRO010000228.1:0-7428 GCA_041737535.1 Pirellulales bacterium
ACGCTGTTGTTCTTCATTCAACTCAATCGGCTTGGCCAATGTACGGCTCATCACTCCACCTCCTGGGACCGGAAAATAGGTAAACCTAACTCCAGTTTAGCAAATCGCAGAATTTTGTACCCACAATCGTGACGCTCACACACGCGACGATTTCGTAACAAGATCTGCTTGACTTCGCGATGCGGAAGCGGTATTTTCCAGAAATCTGGGCGAGATATTCTTTCTCGCCAGCGCGTTTCTCTAGGGGGGTTCAGCTAATGTTGCGCAATCTTTGCGCCGCGCAGGTGTGGTGCGCGGTCGTCGTTTTGGTAGGGGCTACCACGCCAGCCCAGGCTTATCTCGGTAGCTTTAATACGCTTCTTGGAGATGGTTACGACGTTCAGTCAGGATTCGTTTACGGCGATGTGAGCTACTACAACGCGGGCCAGTACGGAGCGAACGCCGGGGGTGGCCCGGGCCCCACGCAAATCACGGCTGACTCCGGTTTGTGGTCAGTCACCGGCGAGGTTGGCGGGTACTTTGACAATTCCACCGACCGTGGAAATTACACACTGGGCTTCCCCCCCTATCCGGCAGCAAACCCTGGAAACCAAATTGGGGCCTACATTGTTGGCGGGCACTTTGGTGGACGAACAGATAACTACGCCTTGGCTCTGCGCAACGACCAGGGAAGTGGTCCGATGACTTACGACTATCTGCTCGATTCGTTCGACTTTGGGGGCGTCGCCCCGGCGAGCATCACCACGGGCGTCGTCGAGGTCGGATTTTACTTCTGTCCCAATCCGGGCGATGCTGCAAGCATCAGTGGGTTAAACGACAAGTTCACAATGACCTTCAAAGATAGCAGTGGCAACGTCGGTTTTCAGTTCGGCTATGACCGCGACAACTTGGTCACGTACCGGGCCAATCCATCGACTGCTTGGATCAGCACCACCATCACGGCCGACCAAAACTTCTACGACGGCGTGCGTTTCGACATCGACTTGACGAACGAAACATTCTCGTTCGACTACTTCGACTTCACTGCCAGTAGCTGGACGAACATTGTCACCGGCGCGGCCATGTATCAAGCGATGGACGACCTCTCGGTGCTTGGCTGGCAGCTCGAAGACGGCATCTTAGCAGGAAATCTCTTGGGCAAGAACCTTTTCGATGACTTTAGCTTTGGCGAGCCGGTTCCCGAACCGACTAGCCTTGCCTTGATTGCCCTTGTTGGCGCGATCGCAGTGGGATTCCGCCGACGGTAGTTTTCGGACACTTTAGCCTGAGGGTCGGTGCTCGATCTGCCGTTCGAGCACCGACTCATTTTCTGCGCTGTCGTACTGAGGAATGAATCGACAATAACTTGGTAGGTTTACCCAAGTTGGCGGCGATGTAATCGAGAACGTTATTCCCACCTATTCGGGAATGACGGACACCACCAAGTCATTTTTGATTCATTCCTAACTGGACAGCGCCAAGTCGTCGTACGCACGTCGCTCGATAATAGACAGGATGACAGGATCGGCGGGATCAACGGGATCAAGCGAAGCCGCCAACGAAAGGGGTTATCCCGTCAATCTGGCCGATCCTGTTATCCTGTCCATTTTAGGAAGCGAGTGGTAACGCTCCACTGATTCGCTGCCCATCGCCAAGTCGTTGTTCGCTTACGACTCAAACGCAACGCCGGTGCGGCTTTCGCTAGACATAGCATTTTCCATCAAGAATCATCCGCGTGTCTCCGCGTTCCCGAGGGTAGGCCTTAGCGAAACATGGCGCTGTCCCGCTAAGTGGCATCATCGAAAGTTTGCAGAACAACGGACCGACTGAGTCGCGACAGCGACGAGACGTTGCTCGTTGGCTAGGGCCGATCCTCGATCGCAAGTAGGCATGCTTTTGTACTCCCTTTTGTACTCCGACTTAGGCGATGCCAGATGCCCAGCCGTTGACACAGCTACGCCCATAGCTATCATCACAAATGCCGCTTGTCTCGCGACGTAACTCGCGACCGGTCAAGCATTTGGGCCGAATTTCGGAGTTTCCACAGAGAGGACGGAAGCAGATGGCTTACCAGCGCATCAAAGTGAGCGATTCGGGTGGTGTGTCGGTGGTGAATTTTGTCGACTCGAAGATCATCAACGACGAAGAAATCATGGACTTGGGGGACGAACTGTATGCCCTCGTCGAGCGCGACAACAGGCCGAAGATCGTGTTGAACTTTAGTCACGTCGAATTCATGTCGAGTGCGGCACTTGGCAAGCTGATTAGCTTCGAGAAGAAGGTGTCGGCGGCCGGGTCGAAATTGATGCTCTCGAATATTCGTCCCGAAATTCACGAAGTTTTTGCTATTACTAAGCTCACCAAGCTGTTTACTATAAAAGAAGATGAAGCCGACGCCTTGGCGGCTTTGTAGGCACTAACGTTCGCGCGGAGTGACCCGCGTGGCGATCTAGCAGTCCATCCGTTCGCTTGGCGAAAGACTCGTCGCGAGCCCATTGATTCCACCGCGAGACGCACCATGCCCGAGCATGCTTGGTCTTGGACTGTTGCTATTTCACTCCCCAGTCGTCGCAATGCGCATCTGCCTTTGCTTGAAGAGATTCTCGCGCGGATGGGACGCATCGGCTGGTCGGAACGCGAGCTGTTTGGCATTCAGATGGCACTCGAAGAATCGCTCACCAACGCGATTCGCCACGGCAACAAACTCGACGAGTCAAAAGCTGTGAACGTCGAATGCCGCATCAGCGGCGATCGCTTTTGGCTGAAGGTCGAAGACGAGGGAGAGGGCTTCGTGCCGTCCCAGGTTCCCGACTGCACAGACGACGACAGCATCCACGCGTGTGGCGGCCGAGGCGTCATGCTCATCAAGGCCTATATGACCGATGTCAAATACAACGAATGCGGCAACTGTGTGACGATGCTGAAAGAACGCAAAATCGATCGAAATGCCGATTGCGAGACGATGTGAGCTTTTACTTTTGCGCCAAGGGCCGATCCGAAATGCAACCAAGATGTGCGTTTTTGGCGGCATGGTTATTCGCGGTTACTGCCGCGTGGGGGGCGTTGGCCGACGAGGCATCGTTCGACGAGTCGCTCGCCGCCAAGATCGACGCTCACGCAAAACCGTATCTCGACAGCGAATACATTGGCGGCATGACGATCGGTGTCGTCCATCATGGGGCGATGCGGATCGTCGGGTACGGCGATTCCGGCGCGGGTGTTCCAACGGCTGACACGATTTATGAAATTGGCTCGATCTCAAAAGTCTTCACGAGCCTGCTGCTTGCCGACGCTGTGGTTCGCGGAGCAGTGAAGCTCGACCAATCAGCTAGCGAGTTATTGCCCGCTGGGGTGACGATGCCTTCTCGCGAAGGGGAGTCGATCACTTTGCAGCATCTGGCCACCCACGTTTCGGGCTTGCCCCCTCTGCCGAGCAACATGCCGCTGGGTGACCTCGATAATCCCTATGCCGACTACACCGAGGCGCTGCTTTATAAGTTCCTCAGCGCTCATACACTCCGTCGGCTTCCTGGAAAGAGAAGCGAGTATTCAAATTTGGCAGTCGGTTTGCTCGGCAATTTGCTGGCGAGACAAGCGCAGGTGAGCTACGACGAACTGCTCGCAAATCGCATTGCGAAACCGCTCGCCATGACCGAAACGACGATCGATTTAAGCGATGCCCAGCGAGATCGCTTGGCGTTTCCGCACACCGTCGATGGCAGCGAATCAACAAATTGGGACATCGGCGCATTGGCGGGTGCGGGTGCTATTCGCAGCACGACCCGCGACATGGTGACGTTCGCACGGGCGATTCTCGATCCACCCGAAAGCGATTTGGGAACAGCCATCGAACTCACTTGGCGAGAACATCAACCGGCAATCGACAAAACCGATTTTGCCATGGGACTTGGCTGGCACATCGCTCGCGACGGCAACACGCGCTGGCACAACGGTGAAACGGGGGGCTACCATTCGATGTTGATGGTGAATCGCGATGCACAGTCGGCCGTCGTGATACTCTCGAACACGGCCACCAACAAAGTCGACACACTTGCCGAAGCCATTATGAGAACGCTCGCCGGAGTCGACGAACCGGTCGCCAAGTTCGAGCCGCTCGCCAAGGTCGAGGCGGCGACGATGCAGAAACTTGTCGGCGACTATTCGCTTTGGCCGTTCGGGACCATCAAGATTCGCGAACAGGATGGCAAGTTGCTCGCTCAACTAACGGGTCAACAACAGTTCCGCCTGTTTCCGGCCAGCGAAACAAAGTGGAGTTATCGCGTGGTCGAAGCAGAAATCACCTTCGCGCTCGACGACGCGGGCAAGTGCATCGCGCTCGAACTCTTTCAGAACGGCATTCGTCGCACGGCGAAGCGAGTCGCCGACGAGTAACTGTGCCGCAGCCATAGCGCGACAGCGGCAAGACCTGCGAGAGCCAAATTCCCCGGCTCCGGCACATTCGACCCCTGCTGCGAATCGCTAAGCGAGCCACCAGTCGAGATCCCAAAGTTGCTCCGCCAGACGCTGTAGTCGAGTGCGTCGACCACCAAGTCGCCGTTACCATCGGCGGCGAGGCCGCCCCCTGTGCTGCCGAGCGTGTCGCGCCAGACGGTGTAGTCGGCCGCGTCGACTTGGCCATCGGCGTTGTAGTCGCCGGGGAGATTGGCGGCTACGACACGAAGCAGGAGCTCGGTGCTCGTGTAGACAATGTCCCAAGCGAGCCCGCCCGCGAGCGAGGGAAGCATGACATCGCTGGGATCGTAGGTCGGTTGCGCCGGATCGAATGCTCCGACCGTGAGAATCGCGAATTCGTCGTTGAGCGCAGGGACGAACAGGCCGGTGCCGAGGTCAACCAAACTTACAATCAACTCGCCCTGCAGGCTGGCGGTGCCCGCGATTGCGAGTCGATCGAATTCGGTAACGGCAACGGTGCCGCCAATTTCGATTTCGAGGATGCCGAGTTGGGTTTGTTCGTAATCGCCAGTGACGGTGATGAGTCCCGTCGGAAGCAAGGCCGAGCGCTCGGGGGAGACAAATCCGTCGTTGACGAAGTTCGTTGTATCGATGGTGCCATCGCCGACGATTCGGCCGTGCGACTCGACGGATGGCGAGGCGAGCGTGCCGAACGTCAATTCGACGGTGCCATCGTTCCAGACGACGACTTGAGTATCGACGCTCACTTGGCCATCGATTTCGAGCGATGCCGTACCCCCTGCTGCCGTGTCGGAACCACCCACATAGAGGTTGCCGGTGATCGACCAATTCGAAAATGAATCGACGTGTGCCGTCGCTTCGCTACCGATGAATAACGCCATGCTGACGTCGCCGTCGACATTCCAATCGGCCTCGCTCATGATGTAGAGCTCGGCCTGGCCAGCGGTGCCGACGGTGACGGAATTGAAAGTGCCGTCGACGGTGGCCGACGGGCCTTCGATGGTGATTGTGCCGAAGCTGCCGATGCCGCCACCGATCTCGATGAATTCGCCAACGGTGAGTGTCGACTCGTCGCCGACGTATACTTCGCCACTGCCACCCGAGCCGATTATGAGTTGACCGAGGACTTCCCACGAGGCACCCGAATCGAGGTTCACCGTGCCGACGCCAGTAGGCAAGTCGCCGAGCACAGCGGTACCTGTTGCGAGTACACCGGAGTCAAAGAGATCGAGATTGCCAATACCTTGGCTGCCAATCACCGTGAATTGCAGAAATGCCTCGCCCGAATCGTAGATATCGATCGAGCCGAACGCCCCCTCTTCGCGCCCGAGTGTCGTGGCGATGAACGAGGCATCGAGGAATGACGATTGGCCGCTGATATCGATGCGGCCCGACGATGCGCTCGCGTCGCCGACGACGAGGTAAGGAGCGCCTTCGGTCACGGTGAAATCGATAAACAGGGTGCCGCCATTAACGATCTCGACATCGCCACGTCCCTGTTGTCCGACGACGAGAGCGTCGGTGATTTGCCACAGCGTCTCGGGACCATCGATCAGAACTGTTCCCTGGGCGGTCGTGCCAAAACCGACGATGGCCGGCGCGCCGAGTGTGACGAACGATTCGACGAGTCCCTGGTCGATGATTTCCAAGTTTCCATTTCCGCCACCGCCGACGATGATTTCGCCCTGGGTCAAAACGGAACCGGTGCCCGAGACGTTCAGCTCGCCATTGCTACCGGCGAAGCGAGCGATTGATAGCGCCGGAACGGTGCCCAGGCCCCCGTCGGTCGTCTCGAACGAACCATCGGAGATGTTGATGATGCCTGTTCCGTAAAGTCCCAAATTTGTTTGCAGGGTATTGGAGACGATACCTCCATCGGTAATGTTGAGCGTTCCGTGGGCTGCGGTGGCGAGAAAATCGCCGCCACCGATATTCAGCCCGGCTGCATTCAGCGCAAGGACACCATTGGTGGCCAAGACGCCCTGGTTGGTGACAGTCACGCTGGCGGTGTTTCGCCCACCGATCAAAAAGCTGCCGTTGGAGGTGAACTGGGTGCCTAGATCTTCGATCGTCATGGTACCCGCACTCGTGAATGCACCCGCCAACAGCACGGCGGCGCTGGTGCTTGTGCCAATCGATGAACCGATTGCTCCGTTGGAAAAAGTGAGGTGGCCATCGCCGCCGGTTAGTCCCCCAATCGCAACGGGGGCGGTCGAATTGAGTTGAGCCGAGTTGCCGGTGAAGTGTGCGCTTCCCATGTTGACAGAGCCCACTTCCAAGCCATTCACTAGCGATCCGACTCCGGTCACATTGATCGCACCGGTGAAAGTCGGACGGCTATTATTGAAGATGACGACCTGCGCGGGACTACCATCACCCGTTACGGTGTAGCTCGCATTTGCCGCGAAGAGCGCACGTTCGCCAGCGCCGGGTGGACCGGCGGGGCTCATCGTATTGAGGCTCCAGTGCGAAGCGTCTGAGAAGGGGGCGTTAGCACCATCCCAGAAGTAGGTGTCTTGGGCCGTGGCAATGCGAGTGAAGTTGATTTGCCAGCCGGCAACAACGAAACAAGCAATCAACAACGAGCGGCGGAACATGGTCGTTACACTCGGGATGGGCTGTACCCTTGGCCGCCGCTGCCCAGCCGCCGACGAGGTCGCCGCAACCGGGATTTCGCCAACCAAATCTTTCGGATTATCGCCGACGGGACCGAAAGTTGCAATTACCGTTAAAAAACTATTCGGGAAATTAAATCGGATTAGATTTCCCGAACAGACGGATCGAAATCAGTGTCGTGACAAACAACAGTGTCATCGCAAGTGTCGACGGCTCCGGGACGACTCCGGCTGAGACATCGTTCGACGCGGGAGTCGAATTCGCTCCGAAATTGCTCCGCCAGACGCTGTAGTCGAGTGCGTCGACCACCAAGTCGCCGTTACCATCGGCGGCGAGGCCGCCCCCTGTGCTGCCGAGCGTGTCGCGCCAGACGGTGTAGTCGGCCGCGTCGACTTGGCC
>JBGSRO010000006.1:0-8798 GCA_041737535.1 Pirellulales bacterium
TCCGACATCCGCCAACTCGATCCTCGAAACTCCTTCCTCATACCCGTCACCTCCGTGCCGTTGAGAAGAACAGAATGCTCGATGATATGTACGCATGCTAGCGATCAGTTGGTTCTTATGGTTTTGAGATAGGTTCTAAATTATTCGTTACTCCGCACTCTTAGCGTTCTCTGCGGTTAAAAAACAAAAAGGGTAACCGATGGGTAAACCAACCGGCTTCAAAGAATTCGAGCGGCAGGTCGTGCCCTATCGCGATCCGCTCGAGCGCGCCAACGACTTTCTCGAAATCTTCACCGGCGCTCACGACGACAAACTTCGCACCCAAGGCGCCCGGTGCATGGACTGTGGTGTCCCTTTCTGTCAGTCGAACCACGGCTGCCCAATCGACAATTTGATTCCTGAGTGGAACGACCTCGTCTATCAAGGTCGCTGGCGCGACGCCCTCGACCGGCTGCACAAGACCAATAACTTTCCCGAGTTCACCGGCCGGGCTTGTCCGGCACCGTGCGAAGGGGCTTGTGTGCTTGGCATTACCAATCCACCAGTGACGATCAAGAACATCGAAAACGCGATCGTCGATCGGGGCTGGATGGAAGACTGGATTGTCCCGCTGCCACCGCGCGAAGAGTCGGGCCGCAGCGTCGCCATCGTTGGCAGCGGACCAGCGGGGCTTTCAGCCGCACAGCAACTGCGCCGTGCGGGCCATTCGGTCACCGTGTTTGAGCGGGCCGACCGTATTGGTGGGCTGCTCATGTATGGCATTCCTTGGATGAAACTGGGGAAAGATGTCGTCGAGCGAAGGCTCAATCAAATGCGTGAAGAAGGGGTCGAGTTCCGCACCTGCGTTCACGTCGGCCGAGCCGAAGAATTCGCTCCCGGCACAATGACCGGCATCATGCAAGAGCGTGGCCACAGCGTCGAGTTTATCGACCCCAATGAGCTGCTCGAAGATTTCGATGTCCTGCTCTTGGCGACGGGCGCGACAAAGTCGTTCGACCCGACGGGCCGGTGCCCCGGCCGCGATATGAGGGGTATCTACAACGCCATGGATTTTCTCACCCGCAACACCAAGAGCCTGCTCGATTCGCACCTCAGCGACGACCACTACACTTCGGCCAAAGGGCTCGACGTGATCGTCATCGGTGGTGGCGACACGGGTGCCGACTGCATTGGCACGTCGCTGCGGCACGGTGCGAAGAGCATCACCAACTTCGAGTTACTCGATAAACCGCCGGCCGAGCGAACCGCTAACAATCCCTGGCCCCAGTGGCCACGAGTCTATCGTGTCGATTATTCTCATGCCGAGTGGCAGGCCAAGACGGGCCACGACCCACGGACTTACAACGTGTTGACCCAAGAGTTCGTCGGCGAGAATGGAAAAGTCACGGGCGTGAAAACTGTGAGCGTCGACTGGAGCGCACCGGGCGAGAAAGCCCCCTTCACCGAAGTCGCCGGCAGCGAAAAAATCTGGCCCGCCGACATGGTGTTGCTCGCCACTGGGTTCGTCGGACCCGAACTCGAAGTGGGGGACATGCTCGGCGTCGACGTGGCCGAACCACGTCGCGGCTGGCAAACGTTCGCCGCCGAACATGGTGAGTTTACGACCAACGTTCCGCGGGTGTTCGCCGCCGGCGACTGCCGCCGGGGACAGAGCCTCGTCGTGTGGGCCATCAACGAAGGTCGCGGCGCAGCGCGGGCCATCGACCTTTATTTGACCGGTGAAACGACGCTCATTGCGCCGGGGCTGAACTTGCCACAGCAGGTGGTGTAGCGTGGAGCCATCTGCTTCGCGCTTCACGTCAACTTGCCGCGTGATATAATGAAGGTAACTAGCCTATCGACCGGAGTATTCGCGATGACGCAAATCACAATCGATGCGGAAGCTGCAGGAAAACTTCGAGAGCTTTGCTCGTCGGCACAAGTCGTGGACGATGAGGGTCGTATTCTTGGCTTATTCACCCCGGCAGAAACGAAGAGATTCGTCAATGAACCGGAGATCGATTATCGCGAATTGCGCGAAGAAATGGATCACGAAACGGCCAGACCTCTGGCTGATATCCTGCGTGGCCTTGGTGCCGATTGATTCGCACCGTCGTTTGGACAAAATCGGCCGAGGACCAACTCGCCACGATTTGGGCCGAATCCGATGATCGTGCTGCTGTCGCGGCCGCAGCCAACAAACTCGATGGTGAAATAAGCGCAGATGCCGATTCGCTTGGTGAATCGCGAAGTCCAGGCTTTCGCATTGCACTCGAGAAGCCACTCGGCGTCACTTTTCATATCAACGATCGCGACGCGTTGGTCGAGGTCGGTCGCGTCTGGCGATTTGCATAAGACTTGCCGGGCTTTGGCTAATTCCCCAACTGCCGATTCAACTCCTCAAGCTCCCCGCGTAGCTCATCGATCTGCTTTTGCATGGTGAGTCTTAGCTCCAAGAGTTCTTCGCGCAGCTCGCGTAGCCCATCCGCCCCGGGCGAGTCGTGAGTGTCAGCGGCCGATGCCGCGATGCGAGGCTCGGGGCTCGAGGTACGAGGCTCGGTCCTTTCGTTGTTCGAGCCTCCTGCCCCCGCCGATTCAGAAACACCCAACTCACGCCGCACCTTTTCGAGTTCGCGAGGCTCATACAAGTTGTGGGTTACCACAGCCCCGCGGCCTGGCGGGCTGAGGTACACGATCAGGTTCTTACTCAGCAGGCTTTGTAAAATGGGAGTCAACTCGTCGAGCCCCTTGATCGGTTCCATTCGCGCGGCGCGGGCGCGCAGCTCGCCGACGGTTTGCGCACCACGCAATAGCAGTTCGGCCATCACGGCCAACTCGACCTTATCGACACCGAACCATTCGTAGGCAAGGTGGCGATATTTTTCGCGCCGGCCATCCCCCTGAATGACCGTCACCGCTCCTACCTTACGAAGATTGTCGCACGCCTCTTCGATCTGCTCTTCGTCGAGCTCCATCTGCGGAAAGCGATTGCTCTTCTGATTCGATCCGGTCCGCAAACTGTTGAGTGTCAGCGGGTAGGCATCAGGGGTTGTCTTTGCCTTTTCGACAAGCACACCCAACACGCGCCGTTCGCGGGACTCTATCGCTTGCCATCGTGGCTGTTGTTCGTCCATTTAATTCTCAGTGTTCAGTGTTCAGTGTTCAGTTGTCGGTAGTCAGTGACAGCTTCGCTGTAATATCGTTCGCCCAGCGAAAGACAGCTTACAGGTAACTGAAAACTTATAGCTGACGACTCGTCCCGTCTACTCCGCGTGTTTCTCGACAAACGTCGCAAACTGTTCGAGCGTCTGTGGGCTCACGTGATGTTCAATTCCTTCGGCATCGACGGCCGCGATGTCGGTTGGCACACCGAGCGCAACCAAGAACGCATAAACAGTCTCGTGCCGCTCGCGGCATTTGGCCGCTAGCCGGCGACCGGCAGCCGTGAGCTGCACTGGTCCGTAAGGCTCGGTTTCGACCAGCCCTTCGCGAACGAGTCGGGCGACGATTTTAGTGACCGTGACGTGGCTCACATCGAATCGCTTCGCTAGATTCGCCACACGGCACTCGCCTGCTTCACTGGCGGCGATTTCAGCCACGGCTTCGACATAGTCTTCGGCCGTTTCGCTGGCATGATCGCGGCGTGTGCGACGATGGCGGTCGGCTATTTGTTTCTTGGTGGGCATGGTAGAAGAGCCAGTTTGCTGACCCCTTGATTCTAGTCCGTCGCCGACCAGTTGTCAGTTGTTAGTTGTTAGTTGTTATTAAGTGGCGTCATTCCCGTCTGCGCGGGAAGGACGGCTCCTGCGGTGCCTCTCGAAAACTGCCTACTGACAACTGACAACTGAAAACTGACAACTGAAAACTGAAAACTAACAACCGAAAACTAAGCACCGGCCCCTTGTTGACACAATTGTAGCCGTGGCTACAATCTGCAATTGTAGCCACGGCTACACATGTTGCTATATTCCACCCAAGGTGAGTCCATGTCGCGTCGCCCCGCCTTTACCCTCGTCGAACTGCTCGTGGTGATTGCCATCATTGGCATCTTGATCGCCCTTTTGCTGCCCGCCGTACAAGTGGCTCGCGAAGCGGCCCGGCGGGTCGCTTGCACTAATAATCTCAAACAACTGGCCCTCGCGATTCACAACTACGAGTCGGCCCGCAGGCAACTCCCGTCCGGCTATACGTCGGGCTCGCTGGTGTCACCGCCGCGTGCCGACCGCGATCCGAATACTTGGGACGCCGGTCCCGGCTGGGGATGGGGGGCTCACATTCTGCCATTCATCGAACAGGGCAACGTCGCCGGGAAAATTGACTACCAACGCACGATCTGGGACTCGGCACACGCGGCCATCATTCGCACGACGCTACCTGGTTTCTTGTGCCCCAGCGTGTCGGGCGAACCGACGCCGTTCTTTGCCCAGAACGAATCGGGTGGCCCCCTCACGATCGGCGGCAGGTCGGTTGAACTAGGCCGCTCGCACTACGTCGCCAGCCACGGGCAAGAATCTTGCTGGGGCGAGTGTGGTGCAACGGCCGAAGGACCGGTGTTCACCAATATCTACACGAGCGAAACGATTAACGTCCGCCACAATGGCGATGTTTCGCTCGTCGCCGATGGCCCGTTCTATCGCAACTCAAAAACCAAACTCAAAGACATTACCGATGGCCTCACAAATACCATTTTCTTGGGTGAACACAGCTCGGCGCTCAGCGACAAGACGTGGGTCGGCGTCGTGCCTGGGGCGTTTTCTCACCCGCTTATCGCTTCGCCCGAGAATGGCAGTGACGCGGGGGCAACGCTCGTGCTCGTTCACGCGGGGCCCTCGGGAGGAGAGCTCGACATCACCGGCTTTCCGATCATTCACCCGGTAAATTATCCCACCTACCACGTCGGTCAGATGTTTGCCGAACATTCGCAAGGAGGCAACGTGGCATTGGGCGACGGCTCGGTGCGGTTCGTGACCGACGATGTTGATCTGATTCTGTGGGCTGAGTATTCGAGCATCGCCGAAGGCGAAATCTCGCAGGGGGCTTTATGAACTTTGATTCAGATAGCGGGAGGGCGAGGCTCCTGCCGAGCCTTGCGGATCCCACCAGGGTTCGGCTCCGCAGGAGCGTCGCCCTCCCGGTTGCATTTGTTCTGTTGCTTTGCGCGACCGGTTGCGGCAGCTATTCGGGAGCTAGTCCACGGACTTACGAATACGCCAAGGCACTCTATTCGATCTGCAACCGTCGGGCCGACGACAAACTGGCTGAAGTCGCGTCGCGGATTGAGGCCGATGCTGCCAGCGGTGAGATATCATCGAGTGAAGCAAGTTGGCTGAGGGGAATCGTTGCCGATGCCCAAGGGGGGGACTGGCAGGGGGCGATGCGCGAGGCTCGCGATCTCATGGTCGATCAGACCCACAGGTTGTGAGTCCGCCCCGGCGAATCGCCTGTATCGTCGTCGTCAGCAGCGACACTGCCGTCAAGGGAACCACAAAACAAATCATCACCGTCTGAAACGTCAAGAAGCTTTCGTGCTTCGTTGCCAACAAGATCAAATAAGCGGTATAGGCAAGGTAGTAGGCAAACAAGAATGCACCCTCCCAACGCGAGATGACACCCCCCGTAAAGAAAATTGGCAAGCAGGCGAGTGCTACGGCAATCATGATGGGCAAATCGACCGACGCGACTGATGGTGCCACTTCAATGGGTGCAGGAGCAACGATGGCCGATAAACCGAGCACACCCAACAGATTGAACAGATTACTACCGATCACGTTTCCGACGGCAATGTCGCGTTCGCCTCGCAGGCTGGCGATAATCGACGTCACTGCTTCAGGAAGCGAAGTGCCAGCAGCGACGATTGTGAGCCCAATGATGAGCTCGCTCACTCCAAGGTATTGAGCAAAGGCGACCGCGCTCGTTACCAGCCAACGCGACCCGATGACAAGCAGTACCAAGCCGCCCGCAATAGCCAAGAGGTTGACGAGTGTCGATTGCCGTGGGGAACTCGTGGCGTCTTCCCGTGGAACATCAACTTTGTTGTCGGCTTTCTTGTTGCTGAAAAACAGAAACCCGAGATAGGCGACGAGTCCCACGAACAGCACAGCGCCATCGAGCCGCGTTAGCCGACCATCCCAAGCCAACAGCCAAGTAACGATCGATGCCGCGATCATGAGCGGCACATCGAGCCGGATGAGTTGCTTCGACACGACCAATGGACAGATGACGGCCGACAACCCCAGGATAAACAGCACGTTAAAGATGTTGCTGCCGACGACGTTTCCAACTGCGAGGCTGGCTTGGTTCGACAAGGCCGACTTTACACTCACTGCGAGCTCGGGAGCGCTGGTTCCGAAAGCGACCACAGTCAGCCCAATGATCAACGGCGAGATGCCGCACGCGGTGGCCAGTTTCGACGCCCCCCGAACAAGCAGTTCGGCCCCGACGACGAGAGAAGCAAGTCCGCCGATCAATAATGCGAAAATCATCGACCACTTTCTGTTGTAAGAACAACCGCAATCGCTTGCCCTAAGTTGAACTCAAGAGCGCAAGCATGTCTCGCATGATACGCTGGCGGTAGGAGCCGCTGCATAGGGGGCGCAAGTGCCGAGTTTGCCACATCGCTCGGGACCGGACACAAAAGTATTCGGGTTCCGTCATTCCCGCACAGGGGGGAATCTGGATGTAAAGCCATCAATCTGGCGACTCGCCGGCGTGGGAATAACGGTCACTCTCCTCTGACTACTAACTGAAGACTGTCAACCGAGAACCAAAAAACGAAAAAACCCGCGAGCGGCCGAAGCTACTCGCGGGCGGGGGTGGGGTTTCGTTAAGAGTTGGCTTTGGTCGGGGGACAGGCGTCAGCTCAAGCGTGCTGCCGTCTGCCCTCCGCCGTCTGCCTTCTCTGGTTAGTAAGTCAAGATCGCGTCGACAGCGAACACGGTCTGGTTGAAGTCGTCGCCGGGGTTGGTGCCGTAGAAGGCATTGGCGGCTGTTTCACCTGGAGCCCAGTTGTAACGAACTTCGGGGCGAATGATCAGGTTGGCATTGGCACGGTAGTTGATACCACCGGTCAAACCACAGACGCTCAATCCGTCGTTCTTCCACCATTCCATACGTGTACCGTAGCTCAGACAATCGCTCGATTGATAGAACAAGTACTGGTTGATACCAACTTGCTCATGACCAACTTCGTCGATGCTGACAAGGTCGCTTTGGATCACGTAGTTCAGCTTGTCGCTAAGAGTAACATCGAACACCAAGCTGTGGCTGTAGGCCATGTCGGCCGAAGGACCAGCGAAGCCATAGGTGTTGGCGTCGTTACGCAGGCCGAAGTCACCGAACGTGCTGATGTACGTGAAGGTGATGTCGTCGGTCAACTCGGTGCTAAAACCACCGAGCCAGCTCGAACCACTGGTGCCGTTTTGGTCGTACTGGTCGAAGCCAGTGTCCCAACCCAGCGTGTAACCAGCGTAGAACTCAGCCAGGTCAGAACCTGTGTAGGTCGCCAGCACACCGGTGTGGGTGAACGGCTCGCTATTGAACATGGTGAAAGCGTGGCTGTAGAAGAAGTTGTCTGGAGCGGTAATCACTTCGTAGCCAACGAGCGTGTAGAAGTGACCAGCGATCACCGACCAGTCGCCCGAGGCAACTTCGAGGTAAGCCTGGGGCAAGGCCCAGCCATACACACCGTGGTCTAGCGAAACGTCCCAGACGTTGTCGTCATTACCGAAGGCTTGGGTCTTTTGTGCGTCGGTACCATACATGACGTCGAAACGGAAACCCCAGTCCCAGCCACAGCAAGGAGCTTCGGCAACCTTCTCGAACCACATGTACTGCTGGTGCAAGTTGATGTTATGGGGAACGTCGTTGAACGCGAACAGGTCGCCACGATTCGTCGACAAACGAGTTGTCGCACTGTGGTAACCGAGTTGTGTCCAACCGCCCATGTCGAGCCAGCAGCACTCACCAAGCAATGCATCTTTGAGCAAGAAGGGCTCGCCCAAGCAGCAGCAGCCATCCATCAGACCGAGGCCACAAGTGCTGCCACACCCACACGAATCACAGCAATCCGTGCCACATCCGTCGCCACAACCATCGTCGCAGCCACAGCTTGGTTCGCAGCAATCGTCGGCCATGCAGGTCGGCTCAGCACATTCGCAGCCTGTCAGCTGGAAATTAAACGCGGTTTGAACCGGCGTTTGTGCCAAGGCGGAACCGGCGCTGACGGCGATTACGGCCAAGCCCATCGTCCATCGTAATACGTTCACCTTAAGACTCCTTCTCTGGGGAAACACCGCGACAAGTCATTGTCGCACAGGGGGAATATGGGACGGCAAACTACGCCGCGCTCCGTTGCGGGGCACGGTCGAAGTTCGCTTACACGACCGACCGCCTCGCAAGTTGTATCGACCCGCCCACCCGCCAGCATGGAGTGCGACGGGGGCAGAGAAATGCAAAAAGGGGGTCGAGTCGGTCTGTTTGTGAGAAACTTTGACGTCTGCGAAAGTGGCTCCGGCGCGATTGCAGTACCTTTGCCCAACAGACTGGAGACAAGGTCCCAAGGGCGGCGAACCGAAGCGACTCACCGACTCACCGGCCAGGCGTTAAAGGCGTTAGAGTTTGCCAGAAAGCGCTTTCAGCGATCAGCGATCAGTTTTTAGCTAGGGAACCGCTCAAAAATAACTTGGGGATTTGATTAACCGCAGAGGACACGGAGAGCGCAGAGATGTGAGCTGGAACATCGATCGACACTCGTGATTGTCGATGACTGGGAGCATTGACTAGTTTTGCTTTCAATTTGTACCCGGAACCCAATTAACCAA
>JBGSRO010000025.1:0-11978 GCA_041737535.1 Pirellulales bacterium
TACAAATTGAAAGCAAAACGAGTCAATGCTCCCAGTCATCGACAATCACGAGTGTCGATCGATGTTCCAGCTCACATCTCTGCGCTCTCCGTGTCCTCTGCGGTTAATCAAATCCCCAAGTTATTCTTGAGCGGTTCCTTAGTTCACCAGTTTGCCGCGGGGCCAAGACTATCCTCGAGCAATAGTCCCTGAATCCGCACATAGCTTTGCCAAAGTTTCCCCACCGCATCGAGGTAAGCCAGATTCGTCTGCGAAAACGTCTGCTGGGCGGTGAGCAGGTCGAGGTAGCCGACTTCGCCTTGCTGATAGCCTTGCTGTACCAGGTCGAGCGTTCGCTGCGAACGAGGGAGAATGTCGCGGCTGTAGGTTTCGGCGGTCACCTTCGCGCTCGCGTAATCCTGAAACACAGCGGCCAGTCGCTGTTTGAGGTCGAGTTCTACCCGAGCGACGTTGCGCACCGCTTCGGTCACCTCGGCTTGCGATTGGCGGATGCCCCCTTGATTGCGATTCCAAATCGGTATTGGCATCCCGATCTGTGCGCCAGCGATCGTGTATCCGGAACCGTCGTCGTATTGGACGCTGAACTGTGTGCTAACGTTGGGGACCGCCTCGACGGTGGCCCGGCCTAGCGCCCGTTGTGCGCGCTCGACATTTGCGAGTGCCACAGCGATTTCGGGGCTCTCTGACTGGAGCCTTGCGAGCTGTGCGGGCCAGTCGAGTGACATGGGGAGCGTGGTGATGTCGCCAGCGAGCTCTTGGACCGGCAGCTCGACACCGCCAACGACGGCCGAGAGGCTTCGCCACGCTTGCTCGCGAACGTTTTCCGATGTCCGCAAGAGCACCAGCGCGTTTTGCTGCTGGACTTCGGTTTGCAGGAGCCCGGCCAGCGGAATCTCTTGGGCATCGACGAGCGCCTGCGAGGAATTTACCGCTTCGCCTGCGATGCGGTCGAGCTCCCGCGCCAACTCGACCCGTCGCTGGGCGAGGAGCGCTTCGTAATAAGCGCGCGCGACGTCGGTTTGAACTCGCTGCCGAGTTGCCGCTAATTCTTGTTCGGCCCGATCGATTTCGGCGGCGACCACCGCGCGATCGCGCTGAAGTTTGTGGGCCGTGATGAATTCTTGACCGACGTACAATCCGTTTTGACCGGCGGCACCGTCGTTGCCGAGTTCGCTTCCCGCGTATCCGGCCGTGGGGTTGGGGGGGAGTCCCGCTTGCAGCCATTTGCCGCGGAGGGCACGAACCCGCGCTTCCGACTGCGCAATGGCCGGGTTGCTGGCGAATGCTAGCTGCTCGATGGCGGGGAGCGTCAAAGCGTCGTGTGTTGGCGAGGGTGGCGTCGCGACGACTTCCGTATCGTTGATCGCACTTGGCTGAACGAGATCGTGGGGGGGCGACTCTTCGTAGTCAACTTGAGCGATGGCCTCGGGGCCATCGGCCCTTTCGCTGACAGACACGTGCGATGTCGTTGCAACTTTCTGTGAACCGGTCGCGCAGCCAACTGCTAGCAGTAGCGGCACGATCACGAATATTGCGTAGGCTCGCATGGTTGGCTTCGTTGCCACGTTGATCGAGTGTTCAGATACTTCCTACATCGACTGGTTTCAAAGCTGGCGTGATTTTTGATGACGCAGGTCGTCGAGTCGCGACGTTTTCTTTCCGCGAGGGAGTTGCTAACACATTGAGTCGATGGTCCCACGCTAAGACCCAGTGGTGAAAGGTGGTCGATAAGACTGCGGTCATGCGGTACGATCGTGAGATCTCCTTACATTCACTCGGCCCGCGAGTTGCTCATGTCACTGGTGGCATTTCGACAAAGGTTTTCGTTCATTGTGGCGATGCTAGCGTGCCTCGTCGGCAATCGCTGCACTTCTGCCGACGACTTTGCCAGCGACTGGCAACGTCAATACGACCGGATATGGATCGGCCAAGATTACTGGGCCAACCCGATGGAAGACTGGCGACTCAAGTCGGGCCGGGCCGTCTGCATTAGCCGCGGTGGTGACCGCAACTTGCACGTGCTGACTCATCAGCTCGAGGACGCAGCGGCCGATTTCGAGCTTTCGGTGAGGGCCACGCTCGTCGAACGTGGCAACCACGCGGGAGTCGGCTTTCGCGTTGGTATTCACGACGACATCAACGACCATCGCGGCAATTGCTTGTGGGGCGAAGGGATCGATGCCGGCGTGGTGAATGGCAAACTGGTCGTCGCAACAAGAACGAGACCATTGCCAAACGACGCAAACCTCAACGACGTGATGCTCAAACTCTCGTGCGCGGCCGGCGACGATGGTTGTGTGCTGAAACTCACCGTTCGAGATGGCGAATCGAATCAGATGATCGCCCAATTGTCGAGCGAGCCGATCGCCGCCGCCGAACTTATCGGGAACGTCGCGTTGGTCAGTAACTTGAGATTGCCGCAAAACAAGCGTACCGGCTCGACCTATGCGTTCGCAGACTTTCGCGGCAGTGGCGACAAACTCTTCGAAGACCCCGACCATGCTTTTGGTCCGATCCTCTGGACGATGTACAGCATCAGCGATTCGCGCACTGCCGCTGGCTACGTACTCAAACTCACCGCGCTGGTGCCGCCACTGGGTGAGAACGGGCCTAAGCAAGTGGCGCTTGGCCTGCTCGTTGGTGACCAGCCAAAAATGCTGACCGCTCCGATCGATGCCGATTCGCGAACAGCCACCTTTCGCATCGAAAACTGGGACCCGGCTGGCGATGTCCCCTACCGAGTTGGGCTCGTCGTCCCCACGATCGACGGCGCAGAACAGCCAAGTTCGTACACGGGCACGATTCGAGGCGAACCGACCGATCGCCCGCTCGTGTTGGGGGGGCTCACCTGCCAAAACCATATTGGCTTTCCCTACGCGCCGGTGGCCGAGAATCTCAAGCAGCTCGATCCCGACCTGTTGTTCTTCTCGGGCGATCAACTTTACGAAGAAAACGGCGGCTACGGCATCGAACGAAACGACGCCGACCGCGCGATTCTCAACTACCTGCGAAAGTTCTATCTCTTCGGCTGGGTGTTTGGCGATGTGATGCGCGACCGGCCGACGCTCTGCATTCCCGACGACCACGATGTCTTTCATGGCAACATCTGGGGCGAAGGAGGCAACGGCGACGCGACGCTCAACAGTGGCTACGCCCAGCCGGTAAGAATGGTGCAGGTTGTCCATCGAACCAACTGTTCTCACCATCCCGATTTCTTCGATCCCACGCCGGCGGGCCAAGGCATCTCGGTCTACTACGGCGACCTGGTGTGGGGACGCACCAGTTTCGCGATTCTTGGTGACCGCCAGTTCAAATCGAGTCCCGAACGCGTCACGACCGGCAAGGGTCGGCCCGACCACGTGCTCGATCCCGACTTCGACGTCAGCCAGCTCGACAAGCCGGGCCTCGAACTTTTGGGCGAACGACAAGAGAAATTCCTCGAAGCGTGGATTCGCGATTGGCGCGGGGCCGACATGAAGGTGCTGCTCTCAGAAACTGTGTTTGCAAACATCGCGACGCATCACGGTGGTTACGACGCCTACTTGCGCGCCGACCTCGACTCAGGCGGCTGGCCCCAAACGGCCCGCAACCGGGCGCTACGGATCGTGCGCCGGGCGCTGCCGCTGCATGTCAATGGAGACCAACACCTCACCACGCTCGCGCAGTATGGCATCGACAAACCACGCGACGGAAGCTGGAGCTTCTGCACCCCGGCAATCGCGGTTGGCTATCCTCGCTGGTGGCGTCCCGAAGAACTGGGCCAGACGCCGACCGACCGTCCCGACCACGGGCTCCCCAATACAGGCTTGTTCAGCGATGGGTTCGAGCACCCGACTTATGTCTACGCCGTCGGCAATCCCGAATCGCAGAATGGCGTGAATCGTTACGACCGCTCGCACAACAAAGCCTCGGGCTTTGGCATCGTGCGGATCGACACGAAGAAGCGAACCTACACCTGCGAGGCTTATCGCTTTGACTGCGACGCGACGAACGGACCGACGCCAAAAAACCAATTCCCCGGCTGGCCCCACACCATCACCCAGCGCGAGAACGATGGCCGCGCGGTGGCCGGTTTCCTCGAAGCAGTCGACCTTGGCGAATTCGATCATCCGGTCGTGTCGGTGACCAACGAAGGCACGAAAGAATTGCTCTACAGCTTTCCGCCAACGGGCAAGAACTTCAAGCCGTGGGTGTTCGCCGAAGGGCGGTATCGCATTGAGATTGTCGACGACAGCGGTCGCACCAATACGCAAATCGAGAGCTGGGAGCCATAAATACAGGCCGGAACGAAAGGCTTCAAACTGTTCTCGCTGCTGGCCGCCGATCGCCGCGCGATTGGCCATCTGATTGCGGAGCAATCAGCGACTATGCCTGCCGCCAAATCGGCGGCTGACGCATTGATCGGGCCTACGAAGCATTCGCCGTGCGAGACTTCTCGATCGTCCGGCCCGCCAACTGGTCGAAGTTCTGTCGGCACAACTCGTAGATCACTACCGTGGCGATGCCATAGACGAATAGCCCAATCAGATAGTCGATCACGAGCCATCCTTCGTCGTTCATTCCGTCGAATGTGGCCATCGAAGGGATCGCCAACAAGAACGGAATCACCAGCGCGAAGACAACCTGATATCCTTCGCCGTCGCTCCCGATCATTGTCGGCACGCAGCAACAGAGCACATAGCCGCCGCCGACCATGATGAGCACTCCCATCGTCGCGCCGATCGACTTGAGCGTGGTGCTGAACTTGAGGCTGAAAGCAACGCCGACCACACTCGCAAACAAACAGGTGACGAGCAGCATTAAGAACGTGAAGCCACCGGCAATGATCGTGGCGGGATTGAGGTAAAGCTGCAGCAGCCAGGTAAACGCCAGCGGCAGCGGCAGCCAGCGAAACGCGTAGAGGTTGCCCACGACTTTGCCTCCGACGATTTCGCCTGCCGACAGCGGTGTCGAGAGCAACGACAGCCAGCAGTCGCGTTCTTTTTCGTAACTGACGAGCCCCGCCGCGCGGACGCCGACGAGTAGCACGACGCCCGTACCATACATGGCCGACATGGTAGCGGTGGCACCCATGAATTGCTCCCAGGGCGCTTGCCATTGATTGCTGTTAATGATAAGCGACACAAACGCCGTGAGCGTAATGCCCATGCTCACGACCACAATCAAAATCAGCGCCGCGCGGCCAATCCAGCCAAGCTTCGTCGCGGCCGATTTCGCAAAGCACTCTTTCCAAAGCATCGGTCGCTCGCCGACGCGGCGAGTTCGGCGGCTTTTGGTTTCGCGCTTGCTCGCGCTGATCGAATTGAGGTGAACTCGCCTCACGGCGAGCACCGAAATTGTGGCGAGCACCGCACTGATCGCAAGGTGAATGCCGGCCATTTGCCAAATGGCCGACGTGTCGAGCGAGATCCCCAGCGCGCCGCCGCCTCCCCCGATCGCTTGGCCATAAACCCACAGTGGGTTAACGCTGTTAAAGAACTCGCAAACGAACAGAATCGCGTCGATGATGGTGGTTAAACCGACTCCCGATGCTTGCAGAGCCCTCATCCACGCCCACAAGACAGTGGGGATAATCAGCACAGCGATCAGCAGCAAATAGACTCGTGTCATCGCATCGCGGGCTCGGGTTGTCCAAACCGAAATCGAGAGCGAAAGCATTACGAGCAGCAGCGAGGTGCTGCCGAGTATTACGTAAAACGCGAGCAGCAAGTCACCGGGAATGCCGCCTAGCAAACGAAAAATGGCAATTACCGGCAGCGCCACGATCAGCAGCTTGCCGACGAGCAGCAGTTTCGCCACCAGCTTCGCCAGCACAATCTCGGCATTCGAGAGGTCTGTCGCGAAAAGATATTCAATCGTCCGCCGATCGCGCTCGGTGGCAATCGATCCGGCTGCGATCGCGGGCACGACCAGCAGCGTGACGCCGAGCGTGATCCACGAAAAGCTCATAAAGAACGCCGTCGCTAACTCCGACGACTCGCTGAGCGTAAGTTCGCCGCCGATGTCGCGTCCGCCACGCACTCCCAGGCAACAGGTCCACAGCAACAACAGCAATCCGGCGGCAAACAACAGCCGCAGCAAGAAGTACCGCCGCCGCCGCGCTGCGGTGACCATTTCAGCGGTAAAGACGGGTCCGAGCAACATAAGCAGGCATTGCCGAAAATCGGTAAAAGCCCCATCGTAGCGGCGCTCGCCGCGCGAAAGCAACGACTCAACCAAATTTGCAAAGCGACACCCAACACGAGGGCTGGGCCGTCGGGCTACTTGTTAGCCGTCGTCAACTGGCTAATTGGTTCGCTTATCGGTCGGCCAAGCCACGGCGAGAATCGCCGGCAACGCCACTAGGTCGCCGACGAGTGCCGTGGCAATCGTCGCGCAGGCCATCGCAGCGAACGTGCGGTGACCGGGCAGGTCACTAAACAGCATCGTACCGAACCCGGTGACGAGAATCACGGTCGTCATCACCAGCGCCGAGCCGACGCCGACCATCGCGCGGCGGATCGCCTGCGGCGCGTCGCCGTCGATGGCCAATTCTTGGCGAAACCGCGAGAGAAAATGAATCGTATCGTCGACGGCGATGCCTAAACACACGACGAACGCACAAACGCTCGACATGTCGAGCGATTGCCCCATCGCCACGAGCAGCGTGCCGGTCGCCACCAAGGGCAATAGATTCGGCACCACTGACACGAGTCCTATCTTGACCGAGCGATACGACAGCGAAAGCACCACGAGAATAATCGCCGAAGCTGTCAGCAGACTCCAGCGCAAGTCGGTCACTATTTTGAACAAATCACGCGACACCTCGACCGGTCGGCCTTCGAGCCGATATGTGAAACCGGGGTAGCTCGTGGCGGATAACTGGTTGAGTTGCTGCTCGACGCGGTCGAACACGGGCGTGTAGGCGGCGATGCCGCGGTCCTGCATGCGCACGACAATCACGGCCGTGTGATCTTCGGGGCGATAGAAGAACCCCCGCAAATCGACCGGTAGCAGCGACAAGAACGACGCTTGCGTCTCGAGGTCATCGGCATCGCCCGGAAACGTCGCGAGCAAGTTGCGAATCGACAGTGGGAACTCGAGCAGTGGTTCGTCGTCGAGCACCCGCTCCGCCTCGCGAACCGCTGCGAGAATTGTTGGAGAATCGTCGTCCAGCGTGGCGGGCCAATCGACTTCGATCTGCACGAACTCGATCCCCCCCAAGTGCGCATCGCAGTGGGCAAGCGCTTGATAGGCTTCGCTCGAAGCAGGCATCGCGGCCGCGAGCCGATTATCGGGTTCGAGCGTGTTGGCAACATAGCCAAACAATAGCGTCAGCAACACGGCCACGGTTGTGACCAGATACCGATGGGCCAACAGCCGATCGATCAATCGCGATAACCAATTCGATAGCGACTGCGTGATGTGGCCTTGATGCCCACGTTCGACATACCGGCCAATCCAGGTGCTGCTGATCCAAGGGACAAACAGCACCACCGCGACGAAGGCCACGAACACGCCGAAACAGCAAACGGCACCAAACTCGCGGACATAACGCGTTTCGGTCACCAGCAATGAAGCAAAGCCAATCGCCGTTGTCAGCGACGTCAGCCAACAGGCGAGTCCAACATTTGCAATGGCCGAGCGACTCGCTTCGACTGGCTCGGCCCCCGCGGTTCGCTGGCGGCGAATATGAACCAGCAGGTGAACGCCGTCGGTCAGCGCGATCATCGAAATCAGTACCGGCATCACAATGTCGGCGAGCGGGTTGGTGCTAAACCCAAACAGCCGAACCAAACCGAGCGCCCAAAAGATCGACAGCATAGGAGCCGCCGAAATCACAAAAACGGCCGCCACGCCGCGAAACATGATGATCGAGAGCACAAATGCCAGCACATAGCCGAGCGATTGAAACAGAATCTGATTCCGATTAAACGCCTCTCGCTGCGCCAACAGCAATGGCACATCGCCCGTCAGACGCACACGGATGTTGGAGTCGCGAGGGTCGGATTGCGATCGATTGTTGTCGACCGCGCCGCGCGCGGCGGTGAGCAAATCATCGACCAAACGGTTCTCGTCAACTTGCTCGACCGACTCATCGGCCAAGAGCGCAAACCAGTCATAAACAATCGGCATCAACAGCGTCTTGCCGTCGGGCGCGAGCAGTTGCCCACGCACCAACGGATGATTGAGCACCCGGTCGCGAGCCTGCTCGAACGCCAGCGGCGACGCATCGGCCGGCGGCAACATCGGGTCAGCGAAGCCAAACACGTTGAGTACCGGCACATCGTCGACCCAAAAAATCGTGTCGACAATGTCGAGTTCTCGCACGGCAGCGACCAGATCGCGCACATTGGCGACCGAATCGGGCCGAAACAAGTCGTCGACCTCGACCACCAAGAACGCATTGCTCCGCGACAGATCGAAGCTGTTGGTGACGAGTTCGCCGACCGAGTTCTGCGCCTGCTCGATTTCGGTGTTGTATTTATCGAGCGGATGCGTGCTGTTCGACGGCAGGATATAGCCAATGGTCGCCGCGACGCTGACCGCAAGCAGAAACATTCCCACCAGCGGGCGATAGCGAACAAACAGATCGGCGAAGGATTCCATTCAGCGGCGGACCAGTGCGTGTTAACGGCGGCAGTTGAGTACGACAGTGCAAGGTTACAAGAGAAAGAAACCGCCGATAAACGCAGATACGCACAGATTTCGGACGACAACGAGCACTCGTATGACAACAGTGGGTGGATCGCTATCGCGGTTTGCGAGATCGGCGTTCATCGGCGGTTCCTTGACCAGTTTCTTTGACCAGGCTCCTTGACTAGGCAGCGATACAATCCTGCGTTGTCGTGTTAGGATCGTCGGAGAATTTGCGCGAGCGCCGCCTCGGCGACCTCATCGCGCTCGAGCCGCTTGTCGCCCGACGTGTCGTAACGCCGCAGCGCGAATAGCCCAAATGCCTCGGGGAGTTCCTTCCGCGCGAGCACTCCATCGCCATCGCGATCGAATCGCTTAAATAATCGCTCAGCAACCCGATCGGCTTCGTCGCGCTGCTCGTCGCTCGCGACGCTCGTGGTCACCTCGCGGTCGAGCGAATCCCGCGGCACAGCCACCTCGAAGAACGCAATCATCATCTCCTCGAAACTCTGATCGCCCCACCTGACGGCCGCCTGCGGATCGGGATTTGCCGGGTTTTGCGCTGAGTTATCGAATCTCGCTTCACACTCGATCGTGAACCCTGCCGGCAGCGGTAGCGGTTCGGCCAGTTCGTAGCCGAACTGCCAATTAAAATCGTAGGCCGGCACATCAAGCAGCGTCTCGCGGCGACCATCGCTCGACCGGCCGACAAACTTAAACGACTTGCCCCGCAGGTGCATGTGCGGTGCCATCGCCAGTAGGCGGGCCTCTTCGGGCCAGTAATCTATCTTCGCCCGCACAGCGAAATTATCGGCACCCGGCGGAATCTCGAACCTGCCATTTACGGCATTCAGCGTCACGACTTCTTGTTCAACTTCGGCCGGGTCGGCGAAGACGAGACCGATCTTCGTGAGGTCTTTTGTCTCGCGACCATTGGTCGTGTAGTGTTGTTGGAAGATCAGCTTCGACCCAGCCGGTACCAAGCGGGCGTGGCCATCGGGGAGTAGCATCGAACTTTGCCCTGGTACGTAAGCCGAGAGCCAACCGAGCCCGCGCCGATCGTCGCTCCCCGGCGGGCTAATGAAGACAATCGTATGATGCACGACCGTTGGATCGCCCGGTACAATGTCCGACGCTCTCACCCACTTGTCTTCCGTGAACCCGGTGTCGGCGGCAAAATATTGGTATTCAACGATCCCCTCGGCCGGAACCACAAAAGGCTTGCTTCGCATTGCGATCACCACATCGGGCTCGCTGGGGAGTCGCCAGCCCTCGACAAACGCGCGCGGCTCTGGCAAGTCGGCTCGGTCTCCTTCGGGAGCACCCGACGCGGCCCAGTCGTACAGCACTTGTTTCTCGTCAACAGTCATCAGCCTCGCGTTGGCGAAGTGTCCATGCTTCGGATCGGCCCCCCAGGGGGGCATCCGCCGATCACGGACTACCTCGGCAATCGCGTCGGCCCAGCCAGCCGCTTCGTCAAAATCGGTGAGCGAAAACGGAGCGATCTCGCCGTCGCGATGACATTCGACACAATGCTTTTGCAAAACGCGGACGACTTGGTTCGAATAGGTGACTTCGGTCGTGGCCGCTCGCACTTTTACGCGCCCGATAAGACAACCGACGGCATCGGTCTCGGCAACTTCGAAATCGTCACCGGCGAGAATCGCATCGATGGCGTTGGTGAGATAAGCCTCGCCAAGTTCGTGACGACCATAGCCAACCCCATACTGCTCGTCGATCCGACCGTGGTAGCGCAGGTTGCGCAGCTCGTCGTAAACAAACACCTCAGGCGTCCGCGTTGCCCCCGCGGCATCGGCCAGTCGGTTGCCCAAGTCCTTGAGCAAGGGGAACGAAACGTTTTGTTTGCGTGAATAGTTTTCGATGTCGCGAACTCCATCTTGGCTGTTGGCGAACACCCCAACAACGGCGACGCCTTTGTCGCCATACTGCCCCGCGATGGCTTGCAGACGAGGGCCATAGAGCTTCGCGAGCGGACACTCGGCTCCCAAAAATGCGAGCACAATCACGCGGTCATCGTCATAATCGGCCGACGAATACTCCCGGCCATGAAAATCGCTGAGCGTGAATTGAGGAGCCTGACGAGCGACCGGCAACAATCCATCGGCGATCGCCGACCCAGGCAGTGCGAGGAGCAAAATCAACGCGAATCTCATCAAAAAACATCCGTGAACGGGCGACGTGAGGGCATGAACGACAGTTGGCGCAGTATAGTGCCACCGGTGACCGGCGGCCAGCTTTTGCCGCGCAGCACCGGTTGGGCCAGGCAAGTGGCGGCGACACCGCGAATTTAACTCGCGTTAGCGCGACAGAATCTAGCACAATGGCCAATAATCGTTGTCGAAAGTCCCGTGAGATATTGTCAATTCCTGTGGATGAGATTTTCCAGAATTCAGGCGGCGTCCTTGGTTTGCTTGACTCCGTCGATGAATTTCACACCGGCAATCACATCGGGCAAGAGGGAAGAACTACTCAGTACGCGCCACTTTCGCTCGGCTGATCTCATCAGTTTGTAGACCATCGTTAGGCACGCCACACGGCTGCCGCTTCCCTTGGTCTTCTTGGTCCGCAAGCGCACAGTAGCGAACGTACTCTCGATTGGGTTGGTCGTGCGAAGATGTTTCCAATGCTCAGCCGGGAAGTCATAGAATGCCAGCAACTTCTCGCGGTCCTTGGTCAAACACTCGCACGCCTTGGGGTACTTCGCTTCGTAAGTCTTGACGAACAGGTCGAACGCCTCGTCTGCATGCACGCGGGTGTCGGCCTGCCAGATGTCGTGAACCATTTCTTTGGCATGAGGCTGCAATCGCTTCGGTAGCTTGTCCATCACGTTGGCCGTCTTATGGACCCAACAGCGTTGTTCCTTGGTATGGGGGAAGACTTGCGGCAGCGCTTTCCAAAAACCCAACGCGCCATCGCCGGTCGCCAGCTTTGGTTCAATTGTCAGTCCACGCGCTTTCGCATCCAGTAGCAATTCCTTCCAAGACTGCTCGCTCTCGCGAAAGCCGTCGTGAATGGCGATCAGCTCTTTTTTGCCTTCTTTTGTCGCTCCCATCAACACCAGAATGCATTGCCGGTCTTCTTCCAGACGGATGTTGAAGTGAACCCCGTCGGCCCATACATAGACGTATTCCTTGTCTTCCAGAGAACGGTCGTTCCACTCTTTGAATTCCCCTTCCCAGGTCTTCTTGAGGCTGGTCACCGTCGATGCCGAAAGGCCTGGGCAGTCGGCCCCCAACAGTGACTGGAGCGCTTCGTTCATGTCGCCGGTGGAGATTCCTTTGAGGTAGAGCCAGGGGAGTAGTTCTTCGATGGTCTTGGTCTTGCGGAGGTAAGGGGGCAGA